>JASFSD010000027.1:0-13171 GCA_050114575.1 Gammaproteobacteria bacterium
CGGCATCCGGACTTTTACGGCGAGCGGCTCCAATCCCTGAATGGACTTCTGACCCTCATGCAGCTGCATGAGGCAGCAACCGATACGACCCCTCTCGTTATCCGCCGGGCAGAGCTCGCCGACGCCGAGCGGCTCGCTGCAATCTACAACGAGGCCATAGAGACTACGACGGCCACATTCGATATGGTGCCGAAGACAGTCGACGAACGAAGGTCCTGGCTTCGTGCCCATGACGAGAGATTCCCGGTTCTGGTCGCCGAGATTGACGGCGTGGTGGCGGGCTATGCGTCGCTGACGCCGTGGTCGGAACGTGCCGCCTATGACGACACGGCCGAGACCGGGCTCTACGTGCACTCCGGCGCGCGCGGCCGCGGCATCGGCCGCAGGCTGTACGGGGCGATCATCGAGGAGGCGCGGGGGCAGGCGTTCCACACACTGATTGCCCGCATCACGTCCGAGAGCGTGGCAAGTATTCGCCTGCATGAAGCCGAAGGCTTCGCGGTGGTCGGCACGATGAGGGAGGTGGGGCGAAAGTTCGGCCGGTGGCTCGACGTGCTGATCATGCAGAAGATGCTCGGCTAGACAGACACGGCCGAAACACGGCAGGCTACATGCCGTGGACGCCCGGCTGGTCGCATGCGGCAAGCGTCCGCCCGCTGCAGGGTGAGAGAGTGTTTTCTGATCGCCGAAAAAGAAAAACCCGGCGGTGGGAACGCCGGGTCAGACTCTTATTGTTATCGGAGTTTACGGTTTCAAGTATGCGGCCTAGCTGTTGAACATTACCCCGCGGGTGATGAACTACAAGTTATTGTTGTTATTACAGCCGTATTATCTTCTTCTAATTCTTTTTTCTTCTTCTAATCGTTTTAATCTAACAGAAGCACATACATTTCGGCATGATTTTCTGTTTGTTTGCGCACTCACTGCCCCTTTGCAGAGGCAAAGAGCTTCAAGCAAGAGCTATGCCATATCCGTCGTTTATCTTTTTAATCAGTAGGTTATCGTTGATTTTTCTTATAGCTATCGAGACTTAGACTTGGTCTTGTAAACTTATTCGACACACATGTTACATAATTAACTTAATCTATAATCTAGCTTATTGTATATAACCTGTTGATTTTAAAGGTTGCGCAGAATTTAACCATTTCTGTTCAGCGGCTGTTCTCAATCGACTCGATGTCATGCCAATTGCCCCCGACGACAACGGCTTCGATGAGCGCGAGGTCGCCGATCTCATCCAGCGGGTCGCCGTCGAGAACCAGCAGGTCCGCAAGCCGGCCCGGCTCGAGTGTGCCGACATCCAGCGAGAGCCCGAGCGCGATAGCGCCGCCCGCGGTTGCAAAACGCAGAATCTGGTCCTCGGGCATGCCGCGCTCTGCAAGCAGCTCGAGCTCGTCGTGAAAGCCCGGGCCGTAGCTGACGTGCGGCGCATCGGTGCCAATCGCGATCCGTCCGGAATTGCGCATGACCCATTCGAACCCGTCGGCCAGCCCCGGCATCTCGTCAGCGCCCCGGGAGGAGTCGAGCGCGCTGAGCCCGGTCGCCAGATAGGCACCCGATGCCCGAACCAGCTCGAACACATCGGAATAGCTCTTACCCAGTGGCGACAGCGCGATTCGAGGAGAGAAGGGGCCTTCCTCGTCGAAGCCCGCCGCTGACGACCGCGGCTCTTCGAATCCATCTCGCAACCGCTGCGCGGCAAAGGCATGCCGCAACCCGCCGAGCACTCGCGGGCTCGTGCTGATGACGATGGGGCTCTCGACCGGAACGGCGATATCCGTTGGCGGCACGGTGGTCGAGATCATTACGCGAGGGCCCGCTTGCTGCCCGCTTGCCCAGGCCTCTGCCAGTTCCAGAGCGGCCCGCCAGTCGGAGTCGACGTCATTGACCGTGGTGATGCCGTGCTCGAGCAGTGAGCGGCCGATCATGGAGCTTGCGATGGGCGGAAGGTGCGCGTGCACGTCGATGAGTCCGGGCACGACGGTCAGGTCGCGTGCGTCGATGACGCGGTCCGGCAGGGGGAGACGGTCGCGGCTGACGACGTCCGTAATGCGCTGGCCGGCAACATGAATGTCGACGTGGTAACGGTAGTCGCTGCCGATACCGTCGAACAAACGGCCAGCCTGAATCACGTAGTCGGATTCAGGAGCCGTCGGTGTCCAGCGGAGCTCGGTGTGACCGACGAGGTCTTCCACGCCTGTCTCCGGCTGTGCGGCCGGTTCGATCGACTCGCCGGCCGGCGTCTCGTAGACGTGAGGAAAACTGTCTGCCGAATCCGCATCGCGCGCGATCAGCCTCAGGTATCGGCCTTGCCAGACCAGCTCACGGGGTGCGATCAGGCCTGTTGCCAGCACCGTCGATTCGTACGGCTCGTCGATCGCCATGAGCCTGAGCGCGGCGCCTCCGGCAGTGTCGAAACCTTCGGTCTCGAGGTAGGCGACGAAGCGGCCGTCTCCGGAGACCAGGGGCTTTATGGCCTGGCCTGATTCGGAGGTGAGCTGCAGCATCTGCCCGGAATCTATCCGGAGGCGCCAGATTTCCATCTTGCCGCTGCGGTCGCTGGAGAACACCAGCCACTCGCCATCGGGTGAGAAGCGGGGTGAGGCGTCGGTGAATCCGTCGTCTGTCAGCCGGGACACCTCGCCGTCATCGAAGAGCCACAGATCACCGAGCGCGGTGAAAGCCGCACGCTGGCTTGGCCCGTGATGAACGATGCCGTTGATGCCGGCGAGCGAATGGGGACCGCCGGCGTCGAGCCGGGAGTGGGGCGGGGCCGGCGCCAGTTCCTCGACGCTGACTCCTGCAAACATCAGGATCCGGCTTCGTTCCGTGGATCCAATGCCGCGGCGCCAGAGGGCGCCGTCGGCTGCGTAAACGTACTCCTCTTCGGAAACCCATGCGGCACGCCCGATGAACACGTCCTCGGAATCGGTCAGTCGTCGCCAGATCGGCTCGTCGGCGTCGATGTAGAGCGCCAGATCGTTGCTCCCCCCTTCGGCGCGTGCATTGACGACGAGAACGCCGCCGCCCGGTCGCCAGCTCGGCGCGGCGAGGCGCCGATCGCTCCGCCTGATCGTCCTGCCGCGCGGGCTGCCTTCATACAGCTTGATCTCGGAGCCCGAGTCCCGAACGCTGACGTAGGCGAGTGAGCCGTCGCCATCGACGGTCGGGAATCGGGCATGACCGACCTCGTCGGTCAGCTGACGCAGTGCCGACGTCTCGAGATCGAGCGACCAGAGGCTGTACTGGCCGGTGCGATCGCCGGCGAAGACAACTTCGCGGCCGTCTGCCGTGAACTCGGGCTCGCGCTCGTTGAACTCGGAATCGGTCAGCGCCTCGAGGCGGCCGGTATCCGGAGTGAAGCGCCAGATGTCCCACTGACCGTCGAGCCAGCGTTGAAAGACGATACTCCGTCCGCTCGGGTCGAACCGCGGCTGGGCGACCCCGCTGTTTGCCGGAACCAGGGCAGTGGCGCCTCCGCCTGCGATCGGCAGGCGCCAGAGGCCGCCGAGCAGGTCGACGACCATGTACTTGTTATCCGGGTGGATCGCGAGTGTGAGGTTGGTGCCCTCGGACACGTCGATGACCTCGGCGTGAGTGACGCCGATCGCGCCAAGCCACAGAATCAGCAGCAGAGCCCGCATTCGAACCTAGGGTTGCAGCCAGCTGCTGACCCAGTTGCCATCCGCGCGACGTTCATAGCGAAGCCGTTCATGGAAACGGTCCTGACCCTCGATCCAGAACTCGAGCGCGTCCAGGCGCAGTCGATAGCCTCCCCATCCTTCTGGTCGCGGTAATTCCGGGCGGTCGGCAAACCGCGCCTCGCATTCCGCCAGGCGATCGAGGATCGAATCCGGGGAATCGATCGGACGGCTTTGCTCGCTCGCCCAGGCATTCAGCTGACTGGCCCGGGGCCGGGATGCGAAGTAGTCATCGCTTTCCGCCGCAGGCGACCGCTCCACCCGGCCCTCGAGCCGAAGCTGCCGACCGGCATCGGGCCAGTAAAGGGCTCCGGCGGCCGTGGCCGAGCAATCGAGCTCGGACGCCTTGCGCGAGCCGTAGTTGGTATAGAAGACGATATGCCCGTCGGCCTCGGAAAGCGCCTTGAGCAGCACGTAGCGCACCGAAACGCGCCCATTGCCCGCGACCGAGGCGAGAGCCATGGCCCACGGGTTCTTGCTCACGCGGTCCTCGGCTTCCGACAGCCACTGGCGCGCGAGCGGCAGCGGGTTGTCAGGCGGGTGTCGAGGCAACGAGTCCATGCCCGGCCGTCACGCCTCAGGCGAGAGCTTCGGCATGAAAGCGCAGATGCTCACCGATGAAGGTGCTGACGAAGAAATAGCCGTGGTCATAGCCTTCGTGCTCGCGGTACTGGATCGCCTGTCCGGATGCCGCGCAGGCCGCGTTGAGCTCGGCGGGCATGAGCTGATCGAGGAACGGGTCCGCCGCGCCCTGATCGACGAGCAGTGTGTGCCGGTTCGGCATCTCCCGAATGACGGCGGCCGCGTCGTAGAGCTGCCAGGCGGTGCTGTCGTCGCCGAGGTAAGCCGTAAGCGCCTGCTCTCCCCAGGCCGAGCGGCTTGCCGAGCTGATCGGTGAAAAGGCCGAGATCGAGCGGAACGCGCCGGCATTGCGCGCGCCAATCGTCAATGCGCCATGGCCGCCCATCGAATGTCCGCTGATCGACTTGCGCTCCGGGTCGACGGGCAGGTTCTGATTGACCACGCCGACGAGCTCCTCGGCGATGTAGTCGTACATGTTGTAGTGCCCGGCCCAGGGGGCTTCGGTCGCGTTGACGTAGAAGCCCGCACCCGTGCCGACGTTCATGAACTCGTCTTCGCCCGGCAGGTCGAGGCCACGCGGGCTCGTATCCGGTATCACCAGGGCCAGGCCGAGCTCCGCGGCATAGCGCTGCGCACCGGACTTGACCGAAAAATTCTCTTCCGTGCACGTCAGGCCGGACAGCCAGTAAACGGCGGGAACCGGCCCCTGCTCCGCCGCCCGCGGCAGAAATGCCGCGAACTGCATGTCGCAGGCGCAGGCTTGTGACCGGTGCCGGTAGGTCACCTGGCGCCCCTCGAAACAGCGTGCCTCGCTGACCACGTCCAAACTCATGCTCTAATTCTCCCCGAGTCGTCTTGCGTAAGAGCCGTGAGCCGAGTAAAAACGCCCTCCTTGGAGAACACGATGAATCTCGATCAACTGCGCCAGCGGCTCACCCAAATCGATCGCGAGCTCATACGGCTCGCGAAGGAACGACAGGACATCGTCGGCCAGGTCGGCGCGCACAAGATCGCCCACGGCGTTCCAACGCGGGATTATGAGCGTGAGCGTGACGTCTTGAAAGGTGCCCGCGAGCTTGCCGAGTCGATCGGCCTCGAGCCTGACCTGGCCGAACAGATCATGCAGCTCCTGATTCGTTCGTCGCTGACGCGCCAGGAAGAGACTCGGGTTGCGTCGGTAACCGAAGGCGAAGGCAGGCGTGCCCTGGTGATCGGCGGTCTCGGCCAGATGGGTGCCTGGTTCGTGCGCTTCCTGACTTCCCAGGGCTATGCCGTCGAGATAAGCGACCCGCGTGCGGCGCCGGATACGCCGGATACCCACGCCGACTGGCGCGACCTCGAGCTCGACCACGACCTCATCATTGTCGCAGCGCCAATCAAGGTGACGGCAGCAATTCTCTCGGAGCTCGCCGAGCGCAAGCCGGGCGGGCTGATTCTCGATATCGGGTCGCTCAAGACGCCGCTTCGCCAGGGTCTGCTTGCTCTGGCCGCCGCCGGCTGCCGCGTCACGTCGATTCATCCGATGTTCGGCCCCGATACCCGGCTGCTGTCGGGTCGGCACGTCATATTCGTCGACGTGGGCGACGCCGGCGCCACGGAGGAGGCACGGCGGTTGTTCGCGCCGACGATGGCCGAGCAGATCGAAATGAGTCTCGATGACCACGATCGCCTGATCGCTTACGTGCTCGGCCTGTCCCACGCGCTCAACATCGCCTTCTTTACGGCACTGGCCGAGAGCGGCGAGCTCGTGCCCAGGCTCAGGCATATGTCGAGCACGACCTTCGACGAGCAGCTGAAGGTCGCCCATCTCGTGGCCCAGGACAACCCGCATCTTTACTTTGAAATCCAGTCGCTCAATGAATATGGTGAGACGTCCCTCGATGCGTTGCGATCGGCGGCCGAGCGAATCGAGTCCCTGATCGCGGCTGGTGACGAAGAAGGGTTCGTGGGCCTGATGGAGGCAGGGCGCCGATATCTCGATAAGCGCTAGGCACAGACGGATGGACCGGATCGACGAAAACGGCTTTCGGGCAAACGTCGGCATCATTCTGATGGATGATGCGAACCAGGTGCTGATCGCGGGCCGTCACGGCCGCTCGGGCTGGCAGTTCCCGCAGGGCGGAGTCAAAGGCAGGGAATCGGCCGAGCAGGCCATGTTCCGGGAACTGCGTGAAGAGGTGGGTCTCGAGCCTGATGATGTCGGTATCGTCGGCGTCACGCGCGACTGGATCCGCTATCGGCTGCCGAAGAAGTATGTCCGCAAGAACGGCCCGAGGTGTGTCGGCCAGAAGCAGCGCTGGTTCCTGCTGACGCTGCAATCGGAGCGCGAGAAGCTGCACTTCGACGCGACCGGTGAGCCCGAGTTCGACCGCTGCCGGTGGGTCGACTACTGGCAACCGGTCGAAGAGGTGATTTACTTCAAACGCCAGGTCTACATTCGTGCATTGACCGAGCTTTCACCGGTCGCGTTTCCGGGTTCCGGGCCCCCGCCGATGCCCTCGACCTGGCCTTCGAGCTGGCACAGGGCTTAATCATGGTTCTCGTCCGCGCTGTTCTGGCCATCCTGCTCGCCGGGGCGGCGCTGTATCTGAGTTTCGAGCTTGGACGCTTGCAGGCCGGCTACTCTTTGCTCGATGCGCGCCGTGCATCCGAGGCCTACGAGCAGGCGCTCGCGGCGCGCGGCCAGAAGATCGATGATCTGGAGCGCCAGATTGCCATTCTCGAAACGTCGCGGGAGATCGATCGCGAGACCTACTCGAGCATCGAGACCAATCTTGCCGAGCTCCAGGACCAGATTCAGGAGCAGGAGGAAGAGATCGCGTTTTACCGCGGGATCGTGACCCCCGGTGACGGAGTGGCAGGCCTCAGAATCCAGAACGTCGAGATCGAGCCCGGCGAGTTTGGTGCGACCCACCTGCTGCGCATCCTGCTCGTGCAGGCGATCGTGCAAAACGATCGTGTCACGGGCTCCGTCCGCCTGAGCCTGAGCGGGATGCTCGACGGGCGCGAGGTAGAGCTCGGCCTAGACGACCTCGGTGTCGAGAACGGCGGCGGCGAAATACCGTATGCGTTCCGGTACTTTCAGACGCTGCAGCTCGGCCTGACTCTGCCAGAGGATCTCGAGCCGGAAGCAATCGAAATTCAAGTCTGGCCCCGAGCGCCAAGGGGTGAGACCATAGTTCAGAGTTTTCCCTGGGCAACCGTCTCGGGATAGTCTCCGCCGGCCGGGAGCGGCCAGAGGGTGATGGATGGGTAGGCAAAAGCGAAAGCGGGAATCGGCTATCGGCACGCTCGTCGGAAAGGATACGCGCGTGCACGGCGATCTCGAATTCACCGGGGGCTGCCTCATCGACGGTTATGTCAAGGGCAACGTCAAGGCCATCAGCGACGAGAATGCCATGCTCAGCATCAGCGAGCGCGGTGAGGTCGAGGGCGCCGTGATCGTGCCGAATGTCCTCTTGAACGGCACGGTAAAAGGTGACGTCAAGGCGTCGCGCCGCGTCGAGCTCGGCAGCAACGCGCGGGTGGTGGGCAATGTCCAGTACAGCCTGATAGAAATGGCGATGGGTGCCGAGATCAATGGCAAGCTCATCCACGAGCCCGATTCCAGCGAGGAGACAGTCGACGAAATTCTCTCTTCCAGCGCCCGCGGTGACGGCGTCGTCGACAAGGGTGACGATGCAGAGCCCCCGAGTGGGTCCGCCGCGGTCGCAAAGGCGACAGCCGGGTAGAAATCCATGAGCGAACCAAGATGGGACGAAGGTGATCAGCCACTGGTGTTCACCGACGCCGCAGCACAGAAAGTCGGCCAGCTGATCGAGCAGGAGGGCAACCCGGAGCTGAAGCTCCGTGTTTATATCCAGGGCGGCGGCTGCTCGGGTTTTCAATACGGCTTTACCTTCGATGAGGAGGTTCAGGAAGGCGACACCTCGGTCGAGAACGGTGGAGTCACATTGCTCGTCGATCCGATGAGCGTGCAGTATTTGACCGGGGCCGAGATCGATTACAGGGAAGATCTGTCGGGCGCTCAGTTCATTATCCGCAACCCGAATGCCACCACGACCTGTGGTTGCGGCTCATCATTTTCAGTTTGATCGGTCGGAATTCGACAGAGATTGATTGCCACACCGCCACTTGAGGCCAGCGACCCGGCGGGAGTCATGGCAGCGGTCGACCTTGGCTCGAACAGCTTTCATATGGTCGTCGCGCGGTCGCAGCATGGTCAGCTTGCAATCGTCGATCGCCTGCGCGAAATGGTTCGGCTCGCTTCGGGCCTGTCGGCCAGCGGGTATCTCGACAACGAGAGCCAGGATCGGGCGCTGGCGGCGCTGCGCCGGTTCGGCCAGCGGCTCAAGGACATGCACGCCGAGCACATCCGTGTCGTCGGCACGAACACATTGCGCAAGGCCAAGAATTCCGATGTCTTTCTGAGTGCCGCCGAGGATGCGCTCGGGTTTCCGGTTGACGTCATATCCGGTATGGAGGAGGCGCGCCTGATCTATCTCGGCGTCAGCCATCACAGCGACACAACCTCGGGACGCAAGCTCGTCATCGACATTGGCGGCGGCAGCACGGAGCTCATCATCGGCGAAGGTTTCGAGCCGGTCGAGCTCGAGAGTCTCGCGATCGGCTGCGTCGGATTGAGCCTCAGGTTCTTCGACGGCGGCCGCCTCGGGCGTAAGCGTTTCGCCCGGGCGAGGCTCGCGGCGAGCCAGGAGCTTAGACCGGTCGCGGCGAAGTTTCGGCGGCGCGGTTGGGATCTCGCGCTCGGCTCCTCCGGTACCGCCCGCGCCGTCGACGAAATCGTGGCGCTGGCGGGGCTCGAGGACGACGGCATCACACTCGCAGCCGTCGACAAGATCATCGATCAGATGGTCGAGGCGCGCAGCATCGAGAAGCTGACGCTCCCGGGTCTGAGCGCCGATCGGGCACCGGTGTTCGCCGGCGGCATCTCGATCGTCGCCGAGCTTCTGAACGAGTTCGGGATCGAGCGGCTCGCCATCAGCGACGGCGCTCTGCGTGAAGGCCTGCTCTACGACATGATCGGCCGTCAACAGCGCGCAGACGCCCGGGAGGTGACGATTCGCTCGCTGCAGTCACGGTTTCACATCGATGTGGAGCAGGCCGAGCGGGTGGAGCAGACGGCCGCTTCCCTGCTCGACAGCGTAGCGGGGCATTGGGATCTCGCGGACCCGAAGTACGCGCAATTGCTGCAGTGGGCGGCGCGTCTCCACGAGATCGGGCTCGACATCGCGCATTCCAAGCACCAGCAGCACGCAGCCTACCTGCTGGCCAACGCCGACCTGCCCGGTTTTGCCAGGCTGGAGCAACAGTTGCTCGCCTGCCTGGTCGGCAACCACCGGCGCAAGCTCGACCTGACGGCGATCGATGCGCTCCCACCCGACTGGAGGACGCCCATTCTGCGGTTGATCGTCCTGTTGCGCTTCGCGGTTGTCCTGAATCGTGCCCGCAGTTCCGAGGAGCCGCCGGCGATTCAGCTCACCGGCGGCGCGAGCCGGCTGGAAGCCATCTTTCCCCCGCACTGGTTCACGGCCAACCCGCTGACGCATGCCGACCTGATGCAGGAGCAGGAGTTTCTCGGGGCGCGGGGATTCGAGCTGGCGCTCGCAACGGCCAGCGGCTGATCCCGGTTCAGCAGGATTCGGCGAGCTTCTCGAGCAGCTTGGCCTGGACGCTGACGGGTATGTCGTCGTCGGCCGTGAGAGGCTGGTACTGGCCGCCGGCCGAGAGGTTCCAGGACTGGGTGTTGTCGGCCAGGTAAAGGTCCAGGTCGGAAATGAGTCGTTGCTTCAGCGCCGGGTCCAGCACAGGAAACATCACCTCGATGCGCCGGAACATGTTGCGATCCATCCAGTCCGCGCTCGCACAATAGACTTCTTCTCTGCCGCCGTTGTGGAAGTAGTAACAGCGCGTGTGCTCGAGAAATCTGCCGATGATCGAGCGAACCCGGATGTTGTCCGAAACGCCAGGAATTCCCGGACGCAGACAGCAGATTCCCCGAACGACCAGGTCGATCAGCACGCCGGCATTCGATGCCTCATACAGGGCCTGTATCAGCTGCGGCTCCACCAGCGCATTGATCTTGGCGATGATGTGACCGGTCCCGCCGGTCTGCGCGTTACGGATCTCGCGGCGAATCAGCTCGAGCAGCTGTTTGTGCAGGCCGAAGGGCGACTGCGCCAGGCGTGTCAGCGGCTCCGTATTCATCAGGCTCGTCAACTGCATGAACACCTGGTGCACGTCTTCGCCGATCTCGGGGTCGGCCGTAAACAGGCCGTAGTCGGTATACGCTCTGGCCGTCTTCGGATGATAGTTGCCCGTCCCCAGGTGCACGTAACGACGCAGATCCCCGCCCTCGCGTCTGACCACCAGGATCATCTTGCAGTGGGTCTTGTAACCGACGACGCCGTAGACGACATGCGCCCCGGCCTCCTGCAGCTTGCTCGCAAGCTCGATGTTGGCCGCTTCGTCGAAGCGCGCCCTGAGCTCGATCATCACGGTCACTTCTTTGCCGGCCTTGGCGGCCGACACGAGGCTCTCGACGAGTGGTGAATCGGGCGTGGTTCGATAAAGCGTTTGCTTGATCGCGAGCACATCGGGATCGTTCGCCGCGCGGTGGACGAAGTCGAGCACCGGCGTGAACGACTCGAATGGGTGATGCAGCAGGATGTCGCGCTCGGCAATCGCGTCGAAGACGCTCTTCTTGACGAATGCCTTCGGCACGCCCGGCGTGAACGGCGCAAACTTGAGGTCGGGCCGGTCGACGAGGTCGTAGACGGCCAGCAGCCGATTCAGGTTGACGGGGCCGTTGACTCTGTAGTGATCGATCTCGGTGAGCTCGAAGTGCTCGAGCAGGAAGGCGGCGAGCTCCTGCGGGCAGTCGTGTGCCGTTTCGAGCCGGACGGCGTCACCGTAACGGCTCTCGAACAGCTCACCCTCGAGGGCGCGCATCAGGTCGTCGACGTCCTCGTCGTCGACATAGAGATCGCTGTTGCGGGTGACCCGAAACTGATAACAGCCGGTAATCTCGATGCCGCTGAACAGGGTCTCGACGAAAGCATGGATCACCGAGGAGAGAAAGACGAAGCTCGATTCCTGGCCGGCGCAGAGCTCCGGCGGCAGAGAAATGAGACGCGGCAGCGACCTTGGCGCTTGCACGATTGCGCGATGGCAGCGTCTGCCGAAAGCGTCGACACCTTCCAGCCGGACAATGAAGTTGAGGCTCTTGTTCAGCATGCGTGGAATCGGCCGCGTCGGATCGATCGTCGTCGGGCTCAGAACGGGCACGATTTCCGACTCGAAGTGCTCCTCGAGCCAGCGGCGCTGAGCGTCGCTCCAGTTTTCGCGGCGGATGAAGTGAATGCCTTCGTCACGCAGCGCCGGAATGATCTCGTCGTTCAGTAGCTCGTATTGATCGTGCACCAGGCGCCGAGTGGTCTCGGCGATTTCGTTGAGCACCTCGGCCGGCGACATGTTGTCGGGCCCGGCGGGCGCCGAGCTGACCTCGAGCCGCTGCTTGAGGCCCGATACCCGTATCTCGAAAAACTCATCCAGATTGGTGGACGATATGCAGAGGAACTTCAGCCGTTCGAGCAGTGGCAGACGGCGATCCTCCGCCTGGTGCAGCACACGCCGGTTGAACTCGAGCTGTGACAGCTCGCGGTTGATGTAGTACTGCGGCAAACTGAGATTGATCGTGTCCACTTCACGTGCGTGTTTCAGGCGCTCCTCGTTCCAGCTCCCAAGTATAGGCCGCCGAGCACTCGGCCTTCACGGGCTGAAGTCACAGTTGGCAGGTTGCCGGGTATCCGTTCGATGCGCGCGCGCGCAAGCCACGCCATGGCCGCCGCTTCGACCCAGTCCGGGTCGAGTCCGTAGCCGGCAGAGCTCTCGGCCGTTGGCCCTGCGATTGCACCGAGCCGACTCATGAGGGTCGCGTTCTTGACGCCCCCGCCGCAGACGATGAGATCGAACTCCGTCAGCCCGAGCCTCGAGATTGCGTCGGCAATGGTCTGCGCCGAAAGCTCGACCAGAGTCGAGGCGACTGCGGCGGCCGGCACCTCCCGGTCGACAGCGGCGAGCTTTTGTTTCAGCCAGGTTTCATTGAACCGTTCGCGCCCGGTCGACTTCGGCGCGGCGCGCTCAAAGTAAGGATCATCGAGACAGTGCGCGAGCAGCTCGCTGTCGGGTTCGCCGCCAGCGGCCCAGCGGCCGCCGTCATCGTAGGGTTGGTGGAGGCAGCGCCGAACCCACGCGTCGAGCAGTGTATTGCCGGGGCCGGTATCGAAGCCGAGCACGTCGCGGCCCGGTGCCAGCAGCGTCAGGTTGGCGATCCCACCGATGTTGACGACGACACGGGCCGTGCCCTCGTCGGCAAAGAGCCACTCGTGAAACGCCGGGACGATCGGCGCGCCCTGGCCGCCCACCGCCATGTCGAGCCGCCTGAGGTCAGCGACGGTGTCGATTCCCGTGATCGCGGCCACGCTGTTCGGGTCACCGATCTGCCAGGAGAACGGCTCGGGCGGGTCCGGTTCGTGCCAGATGGTCTGACCGTGATGGCCGATGGCTGTGACGTCCGTCGGCGAGAGTCCCTGGCCCTTGATCAATGCCATTGCGCTGTCGGCAAAAAAGCGGCCGACGGCGACATCGAGTGCTCCGATCTCGGCGAGGTCCGATCGGCCCGACTCGATGAGGGTCTCGACGCGCTCCCGGATCGCCGGCGGATAGGCAAACGTCTGCGCCGCGACGACCCGGCACCGGTGCTGCCCGAACTCGCAGAGCGCTGCGTCGACACCGTCGGTGCTGGTGCCCGAGATCAGTCCGAGGAAATAGCCGCTCATCCGCCAAGCTTAACTCAGCGGAGAAAG
>JASFSD010000028.1:0-13130 GCA_050114575.1 Gammaproteobacteria bacterium
CGGACCCCTCTTCGAGAGCAAGTGCGGCTTGTCAGTGCTCGTCGGAGTCTTCGGACTTGCCTTTCGGCAGGCCTTCGTTGCCCCTGAACCAGACCAGGGCGCCATAAACGAAGAGCACGGTGGCAACCGTCGCCAACGGCAGAGGCGGCAGCCAGACGGGGATATTTTCCATACCAGTCACATAGGGTTCGAGAAAATAGGACAGTAACCAGGCCAGCAGGACGCCAATCAGGATGCCGAACGCGAGGATGAGGTTAGTTTTCCAGACGCTCGCCCAGAGCACGCAGCAAATCGCAATGCCAACCAGCCACCAGATCATGATCAGTGATGCTCCAGACCTTCGGGCTCCGGTGGCGCAACGAAGGAGTCGATACGAGTGCCTTCGGTGTACTCACCTTCGTAGACCATGAACCCGATCAGAAACAGCAGCAGAACTGGCGGACCGAGGATCGCCCATGCCAGTGCCATGCGCTCCCATTTCATGTGCATGAAAATCGCGATGATGAAACCTGCCTTCAGGAACATGAAAGTCAGGATGAGCCCAGCGCGGAAGTACAGCATTCCGCCTTCCTTCGGTAGGAAGTCGGTGCCATAAGAGAAAGCGCTGAACAGAAACAGCAGGCCCCAGATCCAGAAATAGATCGCAAGCGGATGTTGTTGACCTTCGGTTGCCATTATCGGTCTGCCCCTACCACAAGTAGAAAAATGCGAAAATGAATACCCAGACGAGATCGACGAAATGCCAGTACAGGCCCGCGATCTCGACTATCTCGTAATTACCGCCCCCGCGCTCGTAATCGCCTCGCAGAACTTTCAAAGCGACTATGGTCAGGTAAATAACGCCGGCCGAAACGTGGAGCCCGTGGAAACCAGTGATCATGAAGAACGAGGCGCCGAACTGCTCGGCGCCGAACGGGTTCTCCCAGGGCCGCACGCCCTCCTGGATGAGCTTGGTCCACTCGAAGGCCTGCATGCCGACGAAGACGGCGCCGAAGGCGCCGGTGATCAGCATCAATGAAGCGGCGCGGGCGCGGTCGCCGCGGTAGCCGAAGTTGACAGCCATGGCCATCGTGCCGCTCGAGCTGATCAGCACGAAAGTCATGATCGCGATCAGGATCAGCGGCATATCGATGCCGAAGAGTGTCAGCGCGAAGACCTCACTCGGGTTCGGCCAGGCGGCTGCCGTGGAGATCCGGTCGTGACCGTAGCCGACGAGGAACGACGTGAAGATGAACGTGTCGCTCAGCAGGAATATCCACATCATCGCCTTGCCCCAGGGAACCTGGAACGTCTGGCGATCAGCTGCCCAGTCGGCTACGAATTCGCTTGAGTGCGCCTGATCGGCGGTGGCTGAACCTTCTTGTGCCATCGTTGAGCGTTGCCTCGAAAACTTAGGTTGATAACAGGATTGCGAACAGCACGAGCCAGATCATGAGCAGGTAGTGCCAGTAAGTCGCACATAACTGGACGCTCTGACGAAGCGCTGCCACCTCGGGCAGCTCGGCCTGTTCCAGACCGCGGCGAATTCTCGAAGCGGCCCGGCTCCAGACGGCGAGCCCGCCGACCAGATGCAGGCCGTGCACGGCCGTCAGCAGCACGAAGAAAGAGAACGATACGCTCGATACACCGAACTCGCCGGTAGCGTAGAGCTCCCGCCAGGCCAGCACCTGACCGGCGAGAAACAGCATGGTCAAGAGGCCTGCCGCATTGAAGTAGCGCCGCATCTTCAATCTGCCGCTGGCTGATGAGCTGAAGCCGTGTGCGAGCTGAATGGCGATGCTCGCGAGGACGAGCGCGATCGTATTGACCCAGAGAATCCCGGGCTTGTCGAACTTCACCCAGTCCCCCATGGTCATGCTTCCTGCCGCCGTACCGCCATGGGTCATGTCCATGCGCATGAAATAGGCCCCGATGAACACCATAAAGACGCTGGTCACGACGCCGAGAAAGACCCAGAGGCCGACCTTGGACGCCGACGAGGTCAGCCCGTCCTGGCTGCCCTCGAGAACGCCAT
Source organism: Gammaproteobacteria bacterium (assembly GCA_050114575.1). GTDB lineage: Bacteria > Pseudomonadota > Gammaproteobacteria > Steroidobacterales > Rariloculaceae > DATCZB01. The sequence continues at coordinate 2,015 of JASFSD010000028.1, forward strand.
GCTGCGTCCATGGCTTGTCCTGCAGCCGCCTGATCAGCACGAACGCGACCACCATCGAGATGCACATCGCTATGAAAAGAAGCGTAAACATCTGTCCCGACTCCGTCAGCTGCCGACGCTGGCTTCGCCCGGCTTGACCGGATGGTTCTGCGGAATGAAGTCCTCGTCGTCGCCCGGAACACTGTAGTCGTAGGCCCAGCGGTGAACTTCGGGCAGCTCCGGCCCCCAGTTGCCGTGTTTGGGCGGCGTATCGGGCGTCTGCCATTCGAGCGTGGTTGCGCGCCACGGATTCGGGCCGGCCTCCTTGCCCTTGAACAGGCTGTAGATGATGTTGACGAAGAAGAAGATCTGCGCGATCGCCACGAAAATGGCGGCAATCGTGATTATCTCGTTCACGCCCAGTGCCGATTCCGGAATGAAGTCGGTATCACCGTAGGCGTAATAACGCCGCGGCATGCCGAGGATGCCGATATAGTGCATCGGCAGGTAGATCGCATAAGTGCCGAGGAAAGTCATCCAGAAGTGGATTGCGCCGAGCTTCATGCTCGGCATCTTGCCGGTCATCTTCGGGTACCAGTGATAGATCGCGCCGAACACCACCATGACCGGCGAAACACCCATGACCATGTGGAAGTGTCCAATCACGAAGTAAGTGTCGGACAGCGGCAGATCGACCGTGACATTGCCGAGAAAGAGGCCCGTCAGCCCGCCATGGACGAACGTGAAGATGAAGCCCGTTGCCCAGAGCATCGGCAGCGTGAAGTGAATGTCGCCGCGCCATAGCGTCAGCACCCAGTTGTAGACCTTGATGGCCGTCGGCACGGCGATGATGAGCGTCGTCGTGGCGAAGAAGAATCCGAAATAGGGATTCATGCCGCTGACATACATGTGATGTGCCCAGACGACGAACGAGATCGCGCCGATCGCGATGATGGCCCAGACCATCATCCGGTAACCGAAAATATTCTTACGCGCGTGAGTGCTGAGCAGATCCGAGACCAGTCCGAACATCGGCAGCGCAACGATATAGACCTCCGGATGACCGAAGAACCAGAACAGGTGCTGGAACAGGATCGGGCTGCCACCTTCGGTGTCGGTTGCGTCGCCGGCCAGCATCAGTGCCGGCATGAAGAAGCTCGTGTCGATGGTGCGGTCGAGCAGCAGCATGATGGCGGCGACGAGCAGCGCCGGGAATGCCAGAAGGCCGAGGATCGTCGCAACGAAAATGCCCCAGACCGAGAGCGGCATGCGCATCAGCGTCATGCCGCGGCAGCGCGCCTGCAGCACCGTCGTCACATAGTTCAGCCCGCCCATCGTGAACGCGACGATGAAGACGGCCAGCGACAGGATCATGAGAATGATGCCCCAGTCGACGCCGGGCGTTCCAGCTGAGATGGACTGAGGCGGATACAGCGTCCAGCCCGCGCCCGTTGGCCCGCCGGGGACGAAGAAGCTCGCGCAGAGAATGATGCACGACAGCAGAAAGACCCAGAAGCTCAGCATGTTCATGAACGGGAAGACCATGTCCCGCGAGCCGCACATGAGTGGAATCAGATAATTGCCGAAGCCGCCGAGAAACAGCGCCGTCAGCAGGTAGACGACCATGATCATGCCGTGCATGGTCACGAACTGATAGTACTCGTACGGCGTGATGTTGAAGGTGTCCGGGAAGCCGATCTGCAGGCGCATCAGCAGCGACAGCACGAGCGCGATGACGCCCATGAGGATGGCCGTGCCACCGTACTGGATCGCGATGACTTTGTGATCCTGACTCCAGACGTACTTGGTGATGAACGTATCCGGATCGTGCAGGTGTTGTTCGTGATCCCGGTCCGCGATTGCAACATATGCCATGTTCTGAATTCCTCTCTAGTCCCGCCGCGCTCGCCTAGGGCAGCGTGTTGATATACGCGATGACATCGTCAATCGCTGTATCGTCCTTGAGCATCCCGGCCAGCAGGTTCATCTGGTCGCCGTAGACGTCCTCCGGGTGCCCGCCGCGCCGCTGGCTGCGGTCTTCCTGTTTGAACAGCAGCAGCTGGCGTTTCAGGTACCAGTCGCTCATGCCGGCCAGGCGGGGCGCCTTCGTGTTCCAGTTGCCCGCGCCTTCAGCGCCGTGGCAGAGGCCGCAGGTCGTGTAGAGCTCACGTCCGCGCTCGACGTCACCGGTGATGGTCGTCTCTGCGGGCTCATCAGGCAGTGTGCCGATGTAGGCGATAACGTCCTCGAGCGTCTGCGGCGCCGTCAGCACGGCGGCCATGGCCGACATCTGCACGGCAATGTTGTCCTCCGAGCCGCGCCGTCCGTTCTGATAGTTGTCGATCTGGCGGCGCAGGTACCAGGGGGACTGGCCGGCGAGCTTGGGCGCATTCATCGCCACGTTGCCGGCCCCCTGGGGCCCGTGGCAGGCCAGGCAGACGGCATAGGTCGTCGCGCCGCGAGCCGCATCGCCGACGGGTCGTGCCTGAGTCTCGGCAAAGGTGGGCTGGGAATCGAGCCAGGCGTCGAAATCGGCCTGCTCCTCGACGACGACCTTGCTGCGCATGGCAAAGTGCGCGATGCCGCAGAGCTCTTCGCACAGGACTTCGTACGTCCCGGGTTCCGTCACCTCGAACCACTGATAGGTAACCATGCCCGGGACCAGGTCCATCTTGACGCGGAACTGCGGCACCGTGAAGTTGTGCAGAACGTCGGTCGAGCGCAGCAGCAGATGAATCGGCTGGCCGACGGGGAGATGGGCCACCGGCGCGTCGACGACGATGTCGTCGCGACCGGCCGGGTCCTCGGGGTCGATGCCGAGCGGGTTATCGGCTGTCATCTGGCGGACGTCGGTCTCGCCGAACTCACCGTCCTCGCCCGGGTATCGGTAGCTCCAGTGCCACTGTTTGCCCACGGCCTCGACGTCCATGGCGTCGTCCGGGACCTTGACGAAATCGCCCCAGGCGACGAGCCCCGGTGCGAGCATCGCGGCGACGCCGATTGCGGTGATCACGGTCAGAATCGTCTCGAGCTTGTGGCTCTCCGGCTCGTAGTGCGCCTTGTGTCCCGGCCTGTGGCGGAACTTCACGAGGCAGTACGCCGTGAACATGTTTACGAGGACGAATACGACGCCGGCGACCCAGAACGTGATGTCGACCGTAAGATCGATCAGTCCCCAGTTGGACGCGAGATCCGTGAAATACCAGGCGTTGAAGTGATAAATCAGCGAGCCGATGACCAGAATTGTGATCACCACGGCCAAGACTACAGGCATAACCCTTCCCCAATTCTCCCGTGGGCGCTAAATACGTCCAGCTGTCGTTTCAGTAAGCTACTTTATTCTACGATCAGCTTTCCCTTCATGAGCACGTAGTGCCCGGGAAAGCTGCAAAAATACGTGTAATCCCCACCGGGTTCGAGTGCTGACGCATCGAAAGTGACAGAGGTCTCTTCGCCTCCGCCGATTATTCTGGTTGCGGCGATCACCCGCGCATCGCCGGGTGGAACGTAATTGTTGTCCGCGCCGGCGGATTGTCCCGCCACTGCTACCGACTCGAAGTCGCGCGTGGCTGTCAGTACCCAGTTGTGCCCCATCACGTTGGCGGCGAGCGTGCCGACGTGCTTGAGCGTTACCGTGAAGGACTCGCAGCTCGAGCTGGCTTTCATTTCGCTCAGCGAGAACTGAACGGCGTCGTTGCCGTCGATCGTCGCGGCACAATCCTGTGCCTGGGCAGGTCCTGACAGGGCAAAGCCTGCGGTCAGGGCGGTACCCAAGATCCATCTCATGGTGTCATGTCCTTTCTTTCTTATCTCTCGGCCCGACTGCGCCGATCGGGGGCGAATGTTAGCAAATCGCAGCCGGAGGAGTAATGCGGAATTTACTGCTGGAATCAGGCTCTGGTCGCCAGATAGGCTTGCTCGGAAACCCGCTGCCAGGTCGCCGATTCCTCCAGGAACGTCCGATAGGACTGCCAGACGCGGGCGACGCGCTCATCGTCGGCAGCCAGCCCCTCGACCACTTCGAGTGTCAGCTCGGCGAGGCTGTCGAGCACCGCTTCGGGGAAGCGCAGGATCTCGACGTCCGGATTCTGGCTGAGCTGGCGCAGAGCAGCCGCATTCCGCGCCATATACTCCGATGTCATATCCTGATTGGTGGCCTGGCAGGCCACTTCCACGATGGCCTGGAGGTCCTCGGGCAGAGAGTTCCAGGCCTCTGTGTTGATGATGCATTCCAGCGTCGGGCCGGGCTCCTGCCAGCCGGGGTAATAGTAGTAGCGAGCGGCCTGATGCAGGCCCATTGCCAGGTCGTTGTAGGGCCCGACCCATTCGGTCGCGTCGATGCTGCCCGTTTGCAGCGCGGTGAAGATCTCCGAGCCGGCCAGCGTCACCGGCGTGCCACCGGCGAGGCGCAGGGCTTCGCCGCCGACACCGGGGATGCGCATCTTCAATCCCTGCAGGTCCTCGAGCGAATCGATCCGCTTGTTGAACCAGCCGCCCATCTGAACCCCTGTGTTGCCGGCGGGAAAGGGCATCAGGTTGAACGGCTCATAGGTCTCGCGCCACAGATCCAGGCCGCCGCCGTAATAGAGCCAGCCGTTCATCTCATGAGCAGTCATGCCGAAAGGAATCGAGCAGAAGAATTGCGCCGCTTCGCTCTGGCCCCGCCAGTAATACGCGGCGCCGTGGCCCATTTCGGCGGTGCCGCGTGAGACCGCGTCGAACACCTCGAGGGCCGGGATCAGCTCGTTTGCCGCGTACACCTGAATCTGGATCCGGCCGGCGCTCATCGCCTCGATGTAACGCACCAGCGTATTGACTCCGGTTCCGAGGCCCGGGAAATTGGGTGGCCAGGTCGTGACGAGCTTCCAGCTGAAGCGCTCGGCCGAAGCCTGGGTCGAGGGGCCCGTGCCGGCTTGCGGCTGGCAGGCGCTGAGGGCGGCAGCGCCGCCGAGTCCGCCGATAAAATGACGTCGTTTCATGGTCTGAGTCGGCTCCGAACGTTGCAACCGCTAGTAATATCAGATCGGGCCTGCCGAGCACAGGCGCAGCGCGGTGTCGCAACGAGTGTGACCGAAAGAGCATTAGAATGGATTCAGGTAGAACCACTAATCGTTGAGAGTCTATTAAGTGGGGTAGAAGATATAAATATTGCGATAATAGTTCATAAATGTGGGTCCATTAGCAGTTATGGAGGCCATAATATTAATAATAGTGGTTTAAAGATTGTTCCCCTTTCACTTTCTGCGCGGCGCGGTCGATGATTGCCTTGCTGCAACGCGTTGCCGAGGCCAGCGTCTCCGTGGACGGCGAGACGATCGCAGCCATCGGGCCGGGAATGCTCGTGCTCGTGGCCATCGAGCGCGGCGACGGGCCGGCCCAGGTGGAGCGAATGGCCGAGCGCCTGCTGAAGTTCAGGCTGTTCAGCGATTCCGCGGGCCGGATGAATCTGGATCTGCTCACCAGCCGTGGCGAGCTCCTCCTCGTGCCGCAGTTTACGCTGGCTGCCGACACCGACTCCGGTCACCGGCCGAGCTTTTCCGGTTCGGCCGATCCCAGTGAGGCCCGCGCTTTGTTCGATGAGCTCTGCGCGGCCATACGGCGACTCGGTCAGCAGGTGGCGACCGGGCGCTTCGGCGCCGATATGCGGGTCGCACTGGTCAATGATGGACCGGTCACGTTTCAGCTCCGTGTCGGCGGCGCAAACGGCTGATGCGCTTTTTCAGTCGCTGCCGCGAGATTTCGTATCCTCGGACGTTATAGGGAATATCAGCTCGGGAGCCTTGCGTGTTGAGTGTGACGGCAAAATTGCATGAATCGCAGTTCGCGGTAGAGGTGGAATATCTGTTCCGGATCGCCTACCGCCTGACCGGTGATTCACATGACGCCGAGGATCTCGTACAGGACGTTTGCGAGCGGGCGCTCCGCAGCGCACCGAACCTCGGTTCCACGGAAGAGTGGCGCCGCTGGATGTTGCGGGTTCTCTACAATCGGTTCGTCGATGGCTTGCGCCACCACCAGCGGTCGCCGATCGTTGCGTCCGCGGCCCGTCGAGCCGCGGAGTCGGCAGCCGCACAGGATTCCCTCGGCCCCGAGGAGATTGCCGCGCAGGCGGATGGCGAGACGACGCTCGTACAGGCATGGGAGAGGCTGCTGCCGGAGCAGCAGATGGTGTTGATGCTGCGTGCCGAGGGTCATGACCTCGGCGAGATCGCCGCTGTCCTGGATATCGAGAAGCCCGCGCTGAGCTCCCGGCTGCATCGCGCGCGCTCGACACTGGCCAGGTATCTGGAAGAAGAGAGGTCGGCGCAGTCGCTGCGAGCCGTGCCGGAGAGAGGAATATGAATTGCAAAGACGTTTCCCGCTGTTTGGATGATCTCGAGCTGCCGGCCGGGTCCGGGGCGAAAGCCCCGGGCCTGGAAGCGCACCTGGCTGAATGCAGGCACTGCGCCGAGCAATGGCGCGTCAGCGGACGGCTGCAGACCTTTCGCGCCGAGGTCCCGCCGGTCCCGGCAGCGCTCAGGGATCTCGCCTGGCAGCTCGAAGAGGCTGCCGAGTCGAAGCAGGGTCGAGGACCATCCCGGCGTCCCGTCATCATCGGCAGCCTGCTCCTGTTCGGTGTCGCGGCCTCGGCTCTGTTGGCGCCCCCCTGGGGAGGCGAGAGTGCGGAGCTTGCCGAGTAGCGGCTAGGGAAGGACCAGAAGCTTTCGCGTATCATTCGTGAACATAGACTTATACGGAGAAGACGAATGGGCTTAGGCGGAATCAGCCCCATTCAGCTGCTGATTATTTTTGGCATCGTGATACTGATCTTCGGTACCGCGAAGCTGAAAAATTTCGGCGGTGATCTGGGCGGCGCTATTAAGGGGTTCAAGAAGGCCATGAACGAGGACGAGGAACCGTCCAAGCCCTCTGCCGACGATGATGCGAAACAGATCGAGACGGACGGTAAGCCTGACGCTGAGTTCTCGGAGCAGGCAGAGAAAGAAAAGCACAACTAGTCGGCAGGGAGTTCAGTCTTGTCCGGAATTGGGTTCTGGGAACTCGTTGTTCTCTTTGTCATCGGACTGCTCATCCTCGGTCCCGAACGCCTGCCGCGCGTCGCGACGCAGATAGGACGCTGGGTCGGGAAGGCAAGGCGAACGGCCAACCAACTGCGTTATCAAATAGAGCGCGAGATTGCCCTGGCCGACATCGAGAAAAAAACCAAGGACCGCGACGAGCCGAAACGCGAGGCAGAGAGTTCCGCGAAACCCGATCGTGAGCAGGCCGACGACGGGCAGGGCGAAACCAGGCCCCAGTCGGCAGAGGCTGGCGAATCCGATGCCGAGACCCCCGCCAGCGCGCCGTCCGGGAACGAGACCGGCTCTGAGGACCAGAAGTCGTCGTGACCGAGAGTAATCGAATTCACGGCGAGGAAAAGGAGGATCTCGCCGAAGGCACCCTCATCTCGCACCTGATAGAACTCCGGCAGCGGCTGTTCCGGGCGATTCTCGCCATCGTCCTGATATTCGTCGTCCTGCTGCCGTTTCAGCAGCAGATTTTCGATTTCGTTGCGAATCCGCTGGTCGCTGCGCTGCCCGAAGGGTCGCTGCCCATATCCACGGGGCCGATCGCACCGTTCATGGTGCCGCTCAAGACCACGCTGTTCGTGGCGCTGTTCGCGGCGATGCCGGTCGTGCTCTACCAAGTCTGGCGATTCGTCGCTCCGGGGCTCTATCGGCAGGAAAAGCGTTTCGCGATGCCGCTCGTGTTTACCAGCATCGTCCTGTTCTATGTCGGCGTTGCCTTCGCCTATTTCGTCGTATTCGACCTCGTGTTTTCGTTCGTCATCGCGCAGACGCCGGACAACGTGCAGGTTGCAACGGACATCGGCGAATATCTCAGTTTCGTCCTCAGAATGTTCCTGGCTTTCGGCCTTGCATTCGAAGTTCCGATCGCAACTTTCATGCTCGTCTGGAGCCGGCTCGTTTCGTTACGTGCTCTCGGCAAGGCGAGGCCCTACGTCTTTCTCGGCGCCTTTGTCGTCGGCATGTTTCTGACGCCGCCCGATGCCATCTCGCAGACTCTGCTTGCCGTTCCGATCTACATTCTTTACGAGAGCGGGCTGATACTCGCGCGCATCCTGTTGCGGGACCGTCTCGCGGAAGGGTCTTCCGGCGTGGACTCCGACGCCGACAATTCGTCGAGCTGAGCGCATGCGGCAGCTGACTGTTCGCGCGATACTGCTCGGCCTAGCGCTGTCGGCCGTGCTGGCCGGCGCAAACGCTTATCTCGGACTTTTCGCCGGGCTCACCGTCTCCGCGTCGATTCCGGCGGCAGTTCTGTCGATGGCCATCCTGAGGCTGTTCCGGAATTCGAATATCCTCGAGAACAACATCGTTCAGACCGCGGCATCGGCCGGTGAGTCGCTTGCGGCAGGGGTCATATTCACTTTCCCGGCGCTGATCATTCTCGACTACTGGAATGCGTTCGACTATGTCTGGGTTTCGGTCGTCGCCGGTCTCGGCGGACTGCTCGGCGTTCTTTTTACGATCCCGCTCAGGCGGTCGCTGATCGTCGAGCAGCAGCTCCCCTTTCCCGAAGGCACGGCCACTGCCGAGGTGCTGCGCGCCGGTGACGACCGCGGCGGCGCCAGGATGATCGGTATCGCCGGGCTCATAGGCGGTTTGACCAAGTTCTGCGAAACCGGCTTCGGGCTCTGGGCGGCGACGGCCCAGGCCGCGGGCTACGCGGGGCGAAGCACTATCGGTTACGTCGGTGCGAATCTGTCGCCGGCGCTGATCGGTGTCGGCTATATCGTCGGGCTCAACGTCGCCGTGCTCGTCTGCATGGGCGGGGCGATCTCCTGGTATCTGGCGATTCCGATTTACTCCACCTGGTTTCTGGATACCGATGCGGCGCTCGCGGGCCAGTTTGCTGCCGGTGCCTCCGCGGCCGACCTCGCGGGCGCCATCTGGACCAGCAAGATCCGCTATCTCGGAGTCGGAGCAATGCTCGTCGGCGGCATCTGGGCGTTGTTCTCGATGCGCGGTTCGCTATGGAGTGCGCTCGGCGGCGGACTTCAGCGAGAGAGCCGGGAGGCGTTGCAGCCGACGGAGCACGATACGCCGATGCGCTGGGTACTCGTTGGTGTCGCGGTTTTCATTGTCCCGATTGCGGCGCTCTACTATCTGATTGTTGGTTACGCCGGTGCCGCGTTCGCGATGACGCTGGTAATGATCGTCGCCGGCTTCCTGTTTTCGTCGGTTGCCGCGTACATGGCCGGCCTCGTCGGTTCGTCGCAGAATCCGGTCTCGGGGGTTACGATCGCGACGATTCTGTTCGCGTCGCTGCTGCTCGTCGTCGTCCTTGGGCGGGACGCCGGTGTCGGGCCTGCCGCCGCCATCATGGTTGGCGCCGTGGTCTGCTGCGCGGCAGCGATCGGCGGCGACAACATGCAGGATCTCAAGGCCGGTTATCTGGTCGGCGCCACGCCCTGGAAGCAGCAGTTGATGCAGGCCGTCGGCGTGATATCGGCGGTTCTGGTCATGGCGCCGGTTCTGAACCTGCTGCTCGAGGCCTATGGTTTCGGCGCACCCACGGCGGAGCAGCCGAATGCCCTGCCGGCGCCGCAGGCCACGCTGATGGCATCGGTCGCCGAAGGCGTGTTCGGTGTCGGGCTGCCCTGGGGCATGGTCCTGAGCGGCGCCGGTATCGGCATCCTCATCATCGTTCTCGACGAGTATCTGAGGGCAACGCAGCGGGCCTGGCGCGCACCGGTGCTGGCGGTCGCCGTGGGTCTTTATCTGCCGCTCGAGCTTTCCGTGCCGATTCTTGCCGGAGGACTCATCGCCCACGCCGTAGGTCGATCCGGAAGGGGGCGCGGTTCGGCAAGGGCCGGCGTCCTGTTTGCGGCCGGGCTGATCACGGGCGAAGCTCTGCTCGGTATCGCGCTCGCCGTGCCCATCGTCATAACGGGCGACGCCGACGTGCTGACGCTCGGGCTCGAGCTGCCGCCGGTCGTCGGAATCGTGGTCGTCGCTGCGATTGCCGCGGCACTTTACCGCGTCGCTGCACGGCAATGACAGCCCGCGCCCCGGTCAGCAAGCTGCCGGATACCGGCACGACCATCTTTACGGTGATGAGTCGCCTTGCCGAGGAGCACTCGGCCGTCAACCTCTCGCAGGGGTTTCCGGATTTCGATCCGCCCGATCGCCTGGTCGAGCTCGTTGAGGAGGCGCTCGCAAACGGCAGAAATCAATACGCGCCTATGGCCGGAGTCGTCGCGCTGCGCCAGGCGATCGCAGCGGAAGTCGGTCGCCGCTACGGAATCTCGGCCGATACCGAAACCGAGATCACGATCACCAGTGGCGCGACCGAGGCGCTGTTCTGTTCGATTCTCGCGCTCGCACGAGCCGGCGATGAGGTCATCGTGTTCGATCCGGCTTACGACTCTTACGAGCCGGCGGTGACACTGGCCGGGGCCAAGGCGGTGCATCTGCCTCTTGCGGGCGCGAGCTTCGGCATCGACTTCGATCGGCTGGCCGATGCGCTGAATGAGCGGACGCGGCTCGTCGTCATCAACACACCGCACAATCCGACCGGAGCGCTGTTGTCCTCGGACGACCGCGATCAGCTCGCCGAACTGGTCGAGCCGTACGACTGTTTCGTAATCAGTGACGAGGTCTATGAGCACATCGTGTTCGATGCGGCCGGCCATGCCGGCATTCTCGGAAATCCCGCGCTTCGGGCACGCGGGGTCTCGATCTCGTCCTTCGGCAAGACCTTTCACGCAACCGGCTGGAAGGTCGGCTATGCGATCGCGCCGCCTGCGCTGAGCCAGGAGCTCAGGCGCGTCCATCAGTTCTGCACGTTCGCGACGGCGACACCGTTACAGTGGGCAATTGCGGAATACCTCGGCGAGAAACCCGGGCATCATCTTCAGCTGCCTGAATTCTATCGATCGAAACGGGACTACTTCCTCGCGGCCATGGCTGATACACCGTTCGCCTTCACGCCGACCCGGGGGACCTATTTTCAGCTTGCCGACTACAGCGCGATCTCGAGCCTGCCGGACGTCGAGTTCGCGAGGCGGCTGACGATCGAGCACGGAGTCGCGACGATTCCCATTTCGGTTTTTTACCAGTCGCCGCCCGAG
>JASFSD010000029.1:0-12969 GCA_050114575.1 Gammaproteobacteria bacterium
AGGTCGAATACGAGACTATCGTCGATGCGGGATTCTCGGTTCAGGTCGACGATGCGTGGCTGCCGGCCTTATGGGATCGAATCGGCATCGACATGGGTCTCAAGGGCTATCAGCGTTACTGCATGATGCGGGTCGAGGCATTGAATCATGCACTGCGCGACATCCCCGAGCACAAAGTCCGATATCACCTGTGCTGGGGCAGTTGGCACGGTCCGCACGCCTACGACATTCCGATGTCGGACATGGTCGGCATCATGCTTGCCGTCAAGGCACAGACGTACCTGTTCGAGGCGGCCAATGCCCGGCACGAGCACGAATACACGGTCTGGCAGGACGTCAAGCTGCCGGACGGGAAGGTTCTTGCGCCGGGCGTCGTTTCTCACGCGACGAGTCTAGTCGAGCACCCGGAACTCGTCTCCATGCGCATTCAGCGGTTTGCCCGCCTCGTTGGCCGGGAGAATGTCATCGCGTCCACCGATTGCGGGCTGGGCCTGCGGTGTCATCCACAGATCGCGTGGGCAAAACTCGGCGCATTGAGTGAAGGCGCCGCGTTGGCCAGTTCGGCCCTGGGATATTCGCGCTGATCGTCGCTCTATTTGACTCGCCCCCAGGCAGGCGATAAAAGGAATGGGTCTACGAGCGAGCGTGCGAGCCATGAACATCAAGGCTTTTTCCATCGTTCTCCTGGCGGTCGGGCCATGGGCTGTCGCGAATGCGCAGGACTGGTTGGAGCTCGAGACACTGACGTTCGTGCCGGTCGGGTACGAGCCCGCTGTTGCCGCGCAAGCAGCGGCCACGGACACCGGTCGCGTATCCGAACAGGCCGATGCTGACGCGGGTCGAACCGCCGCCGGCGCAAGCCGAGCAGCGCCCGCCGACCCGGAAGATCTCTCTCCCGAGACCGTCCTCGCCAGGATCGGCGAGCTCAACGACCGCATCGCGGCAGAGCAGGCGGCTGGCGGCGAGAACTCACCGGAGCTCGTGCCTCCGCTCACCGAGCTGGCCGGGATCTATCACGAGATTGGCGACTACGGCGACGCGATAGCGGCTCTGGAGCAGGCCCAACAGATTGTGCGTCGCTGGGAGGGGCTGTATTCGCTGGATCAGGCTGCCGTCATCGAGCGGATGATCGAGATCGAAATGGACGCGGCTCCCGGTGAACAGGTGATCGAGCTCGAGTCTTTCCTGCGTGAGCTCGTTGTGCGAAATCCGGGTGACCCCCGCAACGTCGACCTCTTGATGGATATGGCAGGCCGGCAAATGGACACTGTCCGCCACGTGTTGATCAACGGGATCCCGCCGGAGTTCACGCTCAATATCGATCCCGGAATCGGTCCGCGCGGGCCTCGCTTCTCGCAATCGAGGACGACTCGATCGGTCGCGGCTTCGACTCTGCGCCGTGCGCGCTCGAGCTACGGCTGGGCAATGAATGAGGCGATGAACGACGGGTCGAGGGATATTCCGCTGCTGCTCGAGCTCGAGGACGACATCATCGATACCTACTACTTCGAGCTGATGAATCAGAAGTTGCGGCGTCGCGGCCAGCCCTACAGCGTTTCCGGTCAGCTGCGCTTCGGCGGCGTCAACGCGCTCGAGGCGAAGCTCGCAAACAGCCGAACCTACTCGGGTACCCCGGAGGCAGTGACAGCAGCCCAGCTCGAGCTTGCCGACTGGCATCTCATGTTCCTGTCTTTCGGGCGGGCCATGGACATGTATGATTCCGCGCTCGGCTATCTGCGCTCACAGGGCGCGAGCAGTGAGCAGGTGGCGGCTGTGTTCTCGCCCGAGACTCCGGTGCCGTTGCCGGCTTTCGTCCCGAACGCGAGCGTTTTCCGTGAGCTCGGAGACGTGCGCGGCCACATCGATGTCGAGATCGAGATCAATCGCTTCGGCGGCGTCCGCAACATCCGCGTCTTGGGGCGCTCGGACAACGCTTCGCCGGCTGTCGAGCGCCGGCTGAAGCGATACCTTTATCAGAGCCGATTCCGACCGCGATTCGCCGATGGCGAGTGGCAGCGGCGCGACCGGTTTCCGCTGCGTTACGAATTCGGCTACGAGACTTCCTAGCCGCGCCGCCGGGCCATAGCGTCAGACCGTCAGGATGTCGTAGCCGACTGCGAGACTGATCAGAGGGTTACGGCCCGGGCTCGGTGTATATTCCTGGGATATGAAGCTGTCGTAGCCCATATCGGCAATCTCGCGAGCGATGTACCGGTAGTCGAGCTCGCTGCGATCGATCTCCGCACGAGACGGTATGCCCGCGACATGCACGTGGCTGATCAGATCGAGATTGTCGCGCATGGTCCTGACGATGTCTCCGTTGGCGATCTGCACGTGATAAATGTCGTAGACGACGGTGATGTTCGGCGAGCCGGTTCGCCGGCAGACATCGAAGCCCCAGTGAATGTCGTCGAAAACCTGGTCGGTCCGGTTGTCTGCTTCGACCTTCGAGTTGGTAATTTCCATGCAGACGTTGACCCCTTTTTCCTCCGCGTAGGGCGCGACGCGGGACAAAATTTCAACGGCGTGGTCAGCGCCTTCCTCGCGGGACATGCCGCGGCGTTCGCCGGGCAGGGCAATAAGGTTCGGGCAACCGCCGGCGGCGCAGATATCGATGCCTTCACGGGTTGCTTCCTCGATCTGATCGTGAATTTCACGCCGGATGAGACCGTCCGCAAACGACGTGCCGGTGCCGGTCATCATGGTCGGCGTCAAGCCGTAGTCCTCGAGCACGGGGATCTGTCCGGGCTGCGGCAGGTCCATGCCGGCAAAGCCGAGCGCTGCCAGAACTTCACAGCGCTCTTCAATGCTCAGGTTGAGGTTGCCCCAGACCTGAAACATGACGCTTTGTTTGAGCCTGCCCTGGCGGATTCCGGGTTCGAGTGCACCTGCGGCCTGGCTTACGAGCGCGGGTGAGGCCGCGAGTATTGCCAGCAGCTTTCTTCGGCTGAATTCCGGTTTCCTTGAGATGATGTGCATGCGTCGATTCCCCCATCGAACAGTCGGTAAGCGCAGTAGGGCTTGCTGCGCAATCAGGCCAATCGAGTATAGCTCAAGCCATTTCTGCGGCGTGTATAGTGGTCTGAGCGATCGTGGTCGCGCTTTGCTCGAGCGCTGCCTGGCCGACGCGGGAGAGGTCCATGCACAACACGATCAAGCGGGTGCTGTTCTTCATGGCGGTCATGGGTGTCGCCATGATCATCGCCATTCTTTTTACCGAGACCCGCGAGTCCTTCATTGCGGTCTTTGGGTTAGGCCTCGTCGCCGGTATCGCTGGTGAATTGCTGTTCTGGGGGCACATCCTGCTCCTTCCCGGGAAGCGCCGCGGGCGTCGCTGAGTCGGTCCAGGTTCCCATATCTTGTGCCACCGTCCCCATGGTGACGCCAGGGGTTGTGGTCGGGTCGATATGCGGGTATGGTGCCTGTCAATAGACATCTTTCATTTCGCGACTGAGATTCACGTGTGAGGGCCTTATAACGAAGGAGGCGGCACCGGGGTGATCAGAATCACGGGCAGGGATGATCTACATCGGGTTGTGGTACTGAATCCAAAGGGAGGATGCGGTAAGACCACACTTTCAACCAACCTCGCGAGTGCGCTCGCGCTGCGGGGCTCGCCTCCCACTATCCTGGATTGCGACCCGCAAGGCTACGTAACCACCTGGGTCGACAAACGGCCCGCGGAGCTTCCGGAAATTTACGGCATTCGTTGCTGCGACGAGGCAACCGGCGGCATGCCGCACTCGCTTTACGTGCAGATTCCGGAAGACTCGCACACGGTGATCGTCGATATGCCGGCTGCGATACAGCGCGATCGGCTGCACGAATACACTCACCTCGGCGACACGCTGCTGATTCCTATACAACCTTCAGAGATCGAGGTCCATTCGGCCACGCGGTTCATCGCCGAGTTGCTGCTCGATGCGCACCTCGATCGGCGGGCCGGGAGCCTGGCGATTGTCGCGAACCGCGTACGGGCGCGCACGCGCAGCTACGATCGGCTGATGCGGTTTCTGACCAGCCTCAAGATTCCGTTGGTTGCAACGTTCAGGGACAGCCAGAACTTCGTCCATGCGGCGGCCAACGGGATAGGTGTCTGCGAATTGCCCGCCTACAGGGCCAGGCAGGACATTCCGCAGATCGAGCGGGTCATGAGCTGGCTCGACAAGCGACGCACGATAGCGACCAGCAGAGTCCGTTCTGCGACGGCTTCCATGGCGACACAGAACGAAAGCAATGAACAGCCGTCCACTGGCGCGGAAGTCAGTGGCGCGTTGGATTGACGTAAAGCGGAGCTTCGCGAGGTATTCGGCGGGCAGGCATTGTCAGACAGGCAAGAGCGCGCGCAAAGCCGCGGGGAAATCAAGGAGGGCAGAATGAGCGTGACGGCCGTTAGCAGCAAGAGCAAGGTCAAACGGGCACAGACGGGGCGGTCGAGCAGGCGGAAGTCCGCGAAGACGACCGAGCCCAGCGAGGACGACATCCGAATTCTCGCCTACAGTCTGTACGAGCAGCGAAGCGCCGAGGGCATAGCAGGCGATGCCTCCTCGGACTGGATCGAGGCGGAGCGCCAACTCAGGGACGAATGAGATTGGTGCGCGGGCGGCGCTTCGCCTGAGCGCTGCCGTCAATGCCGGGCGCCGGTTATGCGTCGAGACGGAAGTCTCGGCGCAGCATATTACTCTGCGCTCGTCGCGGTGACGGCTTCCTCGAATCGCGAAAAGAAGTCGTTGATCATCCGTCTGGCGACGCCCTGAACCAGTCGGCGGCCGATGCGGGCGACTTTGCCGCCGACTTCGGCTTCGACCGAATAGACGAGCAGCGTCCCGTACTCCCTGGGCTCGAGGCTGACGTCTGCCGCGCCGCGGCCATGCCCGGCTATCCCGCCGAGCCCCTCGAAAGTAATCGTATAGGAGCGATTGTCCACGATGTTGCTAAGCGAAAGCCGGCCGTCGAACGATGCTGCAACCGGGCCGAACTTGAGCTTGAGGCTCGCCACGAATTCACCGTCGCGCTCCACACGCATCGATTCGCAGCCCGCAATGCATTGCTTCAGCACCTCGGGGTCGTTCAGGCGGTCCCAGACGAAGTCCGGCGCCGCCGCAATCTCGCGTGATCCGGCTACCTGCATGATGTTGCTGATCCTTGCCTAAACGGCGGGCGGCTGCAATCATTTCCTGGTCCTGAGATCGCGCGCCCGATTTCAGCAATCCCGGATTCTTGGTTGAATTCATCGATGGCCAATGACACGAAAGACCTGTCGGGAGACCCCCTCGGCATTTGTCGCTGAGTGAGCTGAAGGCTGGTTTCCGTTACCGTCCTTTCCCGCGCCTGAGAGGTTGCGTGGAGCAGGGGCCCAAGCCCGGCGCCACGAGTATCCCGCGGCTGAATTTGTGCCCCGACCGCCGATCCGGTCTAGAATCGGCGTGACGACTTCAGGCACAGCGCCTGCGACAAAACAAGAATAACAGGGGAGTCGAGGTGTCGAATCAGGAGGAAGCGCGGCAAGCTGCCGAAGCGCTGCTGGCTCAGGCGAAGGCGGAGCTGGCACAGAAAAAGAAGGCACGGCTCGAGCGTGCGTACCGCCGGCTGCAGCGCTGGGAGTCACCATTGATCCCCGCCGTGGCCGCGGCAGTGGCAACCTGGGCACTGACGGCAGCGTCCAACCCGGCCTGGATTTCAATGACTTTCGGAGTCACGGCGGCCTATCTGTACACCGCCCTCGGGCGTCGATCGGCACAGGATGCCGTCCGCCGATTGGAGCAGAAAGGAGGGGCCATAACCGGCATTGACGACCGCTCCGCATGAGCGCGCTAGATACGGACCGGCCGACATTATGCAAACTGGCGCAGTCGCCGTTACCCCGGCCGCCAGACCGATCAATCCAGCCCATGACTGAACGCCCCGAATTGTGAGGAATTCGCTGGCAGGTCGTCCGCCGTCATGCGATCTTGCACGGAGTTCGGCGCACGCCCGCTGAATAACTACGCAAGAAGGGGATTTCGCACGTGCCCACGAAAAAGGCCTTCTCCTGGCGAGGCGTTGGTATCGCGAGCACGAACCTCGCGCTGAGTGTGCTTTTCTGTGCGTTTGCCTATTCTCATCTGCAGCAATTTCTGCTCCAGCCGCGCCTGAGCCTCTTGTTGATCGTCGTCGTCGAGGCGATCGTCGCCGTCCTCGTCATTATCCGACGGGATCCGGATCAGACCGACTTCCATTGGAAGACCTGGGTCGCGACGATTGGTGGCACGGTTGGTCCCCTTCTGCTCAGGCCGACCGACGCGCCCGTTGATCTATTGGCGGGTCAACTGTTGCAGTTGGCCGGCGTCGCATTGCAGGTCTACGCGGTGCTCTCGCTGAACCGCAGTTTCGGTCTGCTGCCGGCGCACCGCGGCGTCAAGTCCGACGGCATGTATCGCTGGGTGCGACACCCGCTCTACAGCTCATATCTGCTCGCGCACGCCGGTTATCTCGTCAACAATTTCAGTTGGGCCAACGTGGCGGTCATCGCTCTGGCCACGGCGTTTCAGGTCTGGCGCATCCTCCAGGAAGAGAATCTACTCGGTCGCTACGAGGCCTACGCGTCTTATCGGGCTCAGACCCGATGGCGCCTGATTCCGGCAATCTGGTAGGCCGGCCGCAAAGTAGCGGACTCGCGGGGCGGGGCTGCATATAATCGCAGCCTGGTCTCACGGAGAAGCCAGTTGAGCGAAAAAGTGGTCGTCCACGATCCGCGCGGTTATCCGCCCAAGGTCAGCGGCAAGCGTCTCGCGCCGCGACTTCAGAGCCTCGATGGCAAGGTCGTCTTTCTCGTCGACTGCCTGTTCGACAATTCCGACGTCTTCATGGAGCAGTTGCAGCGCTGGTTCGCCGAGCGCATGCCCACGGTCAGGATCAAGAACATCAAGCCGCGCGAGAGCTGGGTCGACGATCCGGAAATGCGAACTGCCGTCGTCAAGGAGGGTGACGCCGCCATTCTCGGCGTCGGCTTGTGAAGCACCTGTAGCCCGACGGTCGTCGGGCTGGCGATGGCGCTGGAGGAGCAGGGCGTTCCTACCATTGCCGTGCATACGCACGCCTTTGCGAGGCTGGCGCGCTCGGTCGCGCGCGCGAACGGCATGCCGACGACCCGCCAGGCTTTCGTGCCTCAACCCATCGTCGGGCGGAGCGCCGACGATCTCAAGGCCTACATCGAAGGCGCCGACCCGGTCAGCAAGCAGCCGTTTGCCAAGGAAATCATCGAAGGTCTGACGCGGCCGCTGAACGACGAGGATCTCGCCGGGCTCTCGTTCGAGCGTTCCACGCCGCGTTTGCTCGAGCGCGACACGGAAGAAAACCTGCGGCAGCGATTCCTGGAAAGCCGCTGGACCGATTATCTGCCCATTGTTCTACCCACCGAAGAGCGCGTCGACGCGATGCTCGCCGGAACGAGCCGGGACCGCGACGAGATCGTCGGTCGGCTCAGGCCCACCATGTACCGCGAAGAGTGGGAGTTCACGGTCGAAAATGTTGCAGTCAACGCCGTCATGGCGGGTGCGAGCCCCGACCACCTGCCCGTCATTCTGGCAATGGCGAGCAGCGGCGTGTCCGCGCGCTCGAGCTCTACGACGTCCCAGGCGACCGTCGCGATCATCAATGGGCCGATACGCGACGAGATCGGCATGAACTACGGCATCGGGGCGATGGGGCCATACAGTCATGCGAACGCCGCCATCGGGCGCGCTTATGGGCTCCTGTCGCAGAACCTCCAGGGCGGTTCCATCCCCGACGAAACCTACATGGGCTCGCAGGGCAATTTTCTCAACTACAACTCGATCATCGTCGAGAACGAAGCCGCAAGCCCGTGGGAGCCGTATCACGTGCAGCGCGGTCGCGAGGCCGATCAGAGCACCGTGACCTTGTTGCTGGGCGGCTGGTATACGATCTTCGGCGGCGGGCCGCGCGATACCTGGGAAGAAAAATTCACTCGTTCGCTGCAGGCCTGCGACCCTTACACGGGTCCGGTCATCGTGCTCGACCCGCTCGTTGCTCGCGGTTTCGTCGATCGCGGTTTCGACACGCGGGAAAAGCTCGTCGACTGGTGCGTGGAGAACGCGCGGCTGCCGGCCAGGGAGTACTGGGACAACCAGTGGATTCAGACTCTGCATCATCCCCGCGCCGTCGCCGGCATCGAGCCGTACCTGTCTAGGCTCAATGCCGCGCCCGATGAGATGATCAAAATCTTCGAGCCCGAAGAGATTCACATTGTCGTGACCGGCGGTGAAACCGGTGCCACCTGGAAGATGATCGGCGGCGGTCCGCGACTCAATATCGTCGACATCGATCCCTGGCGCTGAGCCGGCGCCGAGGCGTCCCGAAGTCCGCTCCCCGCTGCGCGCCGTTCGGGGGGTCAAGGCCTGCGCCACTCGCACTGCCTTTTGGTGCAAAATGTGATGGCAGGTGAGGCAGCAGTCGCTCTGGGGGGAGCCGCGTTCATGATCAACAACAAGCGAGAAGTTCTCGGTATCGCGGCCTGTGCTGCTGCGTTCGGCACGATGACAGCATGGTCCTATACGCCAGAGCAGGCCGAGGCCGGGCGCCAGGAGTTTGCGGCCAACTGCGTGGTCTGTCACGGCGAGAACATGAATCTCCTGCCGACGGCCGTACTGCAGGGTCCCGCGTTTCTCGAGCGCTGGCAGGGCCGCAATACCAACCAGCTGTTCCAGCAGCTCCGAACGACGATGCCGCCGGAGGGTCCGGGTAGCCTCGATCAGAGCACCTATATAGAGGTAACCGCTTATCTGCTGCAGGCCAATGGCATCGGCCCGGACGATCGGGAGCTGACGCCGACGACGGCCGCCGCGATCGGCGCGCGGCCGCCCGGACCGGGCGGTCCCGGTGGGCGAGGGCAGGCGGCCGAGCAGCCGACGGGTGTCATCGTCGCGGGCACCGTGGAGGACTTCGTTCCGGTCACAGCAGCCATGCTGCAGAACCCGAATCCCGGTGACTGGCCGATGCATCGTCACGATTACGGCGCGTCGAGCTACAGTCCGCTCGACGCCATCACGCCGCGCAATGCGGGCCAGCTGCAGCTCGCCTGGATCTGGCCGATGCGCGACGGCGGTACCAACCAGCCGGCGCCGCTGGCCTATCGCGGCACGGTGTTTCTCAACAACACGGGCGGCATCATCCAGGCACTCGACGGCGCAGACGGCAGCCTGATCTGGGAACATCGCCTCGAGTCGAACGTCGCCATGCGCGGCATGGCGCTCTATGGCGACAAGCTCTACCTGCAGAGCGCCGGGCGACTCGTTGCCCTCTATGCCGAGACAGGCGAGACCGCATGGAACGTCGAGATGCCCGACGGCAGCTCGAGCTCCAGCGGTCCGCTGGTTGCCGACGGCATCGTCATCCAGGGTATGGGCGGTTGCCAGCGCTATCAGGAGCAGAAGTGTTTCATCAGCGGCTACGACGCGGATACCGGTGAGCAGCTCTGGCGCTTCCATACGGTCGCGGTCAGCGCGGAGCCGGGAGGCGACACCTGGGGTGATCTGTCCGATCTCTACCGCGCCGGCGGCGAGACCTGGATCACCGGCAGTTACGACCCGGATCTCGGGCTGACGTACTGGGGCACGGCGCAGGCCAAACCCTGGATGCCCGCGAGCCGCGGTATGGGCACGCTCGACGTCGCGCTCTTCACGAGCTCGACGGTGGCGCTCGATGCCCGCACCGGTGAGCTCGAATGGTATTTCGCGCATGCGCCCGGCGAGGCGCTAGATCTCGATGTCGTCTTCGAGCGTGTGCTCATCGATTCCGGCGACGACAAGTTCGTGTTTACTGCGGGCAAGGACGGCATCCTGTGGAAGCTCGATCGCGAGACGGGCAGTTACGTCGATCATACCGAAACGGTATTCCAGAATGTCTGGGCCAGTTTCGATCCGGAGACGGGGCGGCCGCGTTATCGCGATGACATCATCGATCACGAGATCGGCCAGTGGATCGATGGCTGTCCGAGCACGGCCGGTGGGCACAACTGGCCGGCATCCAGCTTTCACCGTCCGACGCGTCAACTCGTCATACCGCTGTCGCAAAGCTGTATCTCGATTCGCGCTCAGGAAATCGAGCAGGTGCCGGGTGGCGGCAGCGGGGGAGGAGCCGATCGCCGCTTCTACGAGATGCCGGGTACCGACGGCAATGTCGGCAAACTCGCGGCGTTCGACGTCGACACGATGGAAGAAACCTGGTCTATCGAACAGCGTGCGTCGTTCCTGACGGCGGCACTGACGACGGGTGGTGGCATTGTGTTCGCCGGCGATCTCGACCGCCGTTTCCGTGCGATCGACGTGGAGACGGGGGAAGTGCTCTGGGAGTCGCGGCTCGGCACGTCGGTGCAGGGCTTTCCGATCACATTCGAGGCCGACGGCAAACAGTACGTGGCCGTGACGACCGGGCTTGGCGGGGGCAGTCCCCGGCTCGTTCCGAACCTGATCTCGCCCGAGCTGCAGCCGCCGACGCGCGGACAGGCCCTCTACGTCTTCGCGTTGCCCGAGCGTAGATAGTCACGCGCGGGACCACGCGCGGCAATCTTTCGGTAAGGCAATTAAAAGGCCCGGCCGAAGCCGGGCGCGACACAGGGGGAATCATGCGCTTTGGCTGTTGTATTAGTGCTTTAGCGGTCAGCTCATGTTCGATTAGAAATGTACCGATACTCGGGGGCTCGGTGTTATGAGGATCTTGCGAATCGCACGTATTTTTTTGCTCGCCGGTATCAGCGCTCTTCCGGTGGAAGCATTTCGTCGGCACCGCTGAGGCGGCGCAGAATGACCTGGGTGGCGGTTTCCGGTTGAGTCCCGTTTTCTATCGAGCCTGTGTTCTGCAGAGTCACGACTAGCGTGTCGTCGGTGATTTCGGCAGCGCGCCTGAGGATGGCGCCGGTCCCCGGCGATATGCCGGCGAGAATGTTGTGTGATACTTCGCCGGGATAGACGCCCAGCGCGCCGAAATAGCCGATGTAGCCGCGCAGACCCGCCTGTGCCTCCTCGGCGCTCGGCGAGTCGCTCGAGAACGGTTCCCGCCCGAGCGACGGAAAGTGCACGCCGACGAACCCTCCCGGGGTATAGACGATGACACTCGGTGCTCGCCGACGCGGATTTTCCATCTCGCCGGTTGCCAGATCGACGCGGCCTTCTTCGACGTGCTGCCAGAATCCGACGACCTCACGGTAAGCTGGCGTCAGATGCTCGACTGTCGGGACGCGCTGCCAGACCCAGCGAGTGTCGCCCTGAGCCTGCGGCTCATCGGTCGAGGTGATGACGAGCCGGTTGCCGCTGACCTCGAAGCTGCGGCTGAAGGAGAGGCCGCGCACACTCGGGCTGACGCCTGATGCTGCCTCGAAATGAAGCTGGCCGGCCGAGTCGTCGACTTCGAACGTGCCCCAGAATCCACCGAAGTTGGCAAACGTCCGTTGCGGGTCAACCTGCGGCGCTTCCGGCTCGTTTCGGGTTGCGGTGCTGAAGAATTCGAAGACGTTGCCCGCGCCATCCAGAATCAGAAGGCCACGTGCTCCCCTGGCGCGCGTCGGTTCTGCGCTCGAGACGTTCTTTTCGACTGCAACCAGCGTCCACGAGCTGATCAGCTCGTTCAGCGCTTCGGAATCCTGCGCTGCCGCAGTGAGGCCCGTCGCCAAGAGGACGGGTGCCAGTAAGATCGCGACCAACTGCCTCATTGCCATTCCCCCTGTGGTTTCGACAGCCAATTTAGCGCACGCATCCGCGCGCAGGTTCACGCACTGATCCGTGCTGAATGAGAGCCGCTGCGCGCGGCAGGGCCCTCACTCGCATGGAATTGTTCGGACCGCGCCGCGCGAGTTAGCGCGCCGCAGGCCTGAAGGTCAGAGGCACGCTGCCCTGAGCGCTGCTCGTGGTGCCTGCCAGCTCTCCGTTGTCGGTCATGCTGCCCGTAAACCGCCACGGGTCTACGTTCGGGAAGGTCCAGCTGAACGCGTCATCCGCGAAACCGAGGCCTCGCAGCGGCTTGTTGATGGCGCCATTGCGCAGCGTCGTGCCGAGCAGCTCGGCATTGACCGTCCCGTCACCGTTGTCGGTGAACTCGATCTCTATCTCGTATTCAATCGTGCCCGTGATCGGCATGCCGACCCAGCGTCCGTCGAGCTGCCGCGCGAGCTCGGCGCCGACCCGGACGGGATCCTGCGGCGGTTCCGGTGTCGGGTTCGCTCGCTCGTAGCGATTGGTCTCGGTGTAATTGCGGACGATCGTGTTGTCCTCGTGGCAGGCATACTCAGGCCACCAGTATTCGGGATCGTGATACATCGGATAGCGAACGGTGAACGGTTCCGTCAGCACGTTCGGATCTTCCGTCGTGATCTCGTACATCCACCACTCGTCGTTCAGACGGGTGATTCTCTCCGTCGTCTTGAGCTCATCGCTGATCGGGAAGCGGTTGCCAGGCGGCGACCCCATCACGGCGAGGTTGATGAGCGGCACATTCGCTGCAGGATCGGCGTTGTAGTTTGTCGTCTCGACGACGAGCGTGTCGCCTTCCCAGTGACCTCTTGACTCGCCCAGATAGTTGCGGATGGCCGGATCGAGGGGCGGGGTATCGCCAAGCGGAATGATGCGGGCTTCGTGAATCATCTCGATGTCGAAGATCACATAGCCTGGCGACTGGTGAATCTTGAAGCCGCCGTTATAGCGATACGGCATCATCATGGATGGCATGCCGCGGGTGATGCAGCGGTCCCAGCTGTCGAAATCGAACTGACTTTGAAAGTCGATGTTCTCGCCTGGCAGGGCCCAGTCGCTGCCCATCAGGTGGGCGCGTTCTTTGGCCTCCTGCGTCAGCTCGGGAAGCCGGCCGTTCGGCGGGTCGACGATCAGGCTCGTCTGCCGGAGCGGGCTGCTGGGATCGATGAGACCTGACTGAATTGAGACACCGAGATTGCCTTCGGCGAGTGCCTGGCGGCTTCGGTCG
>JASFSD010000030.1:0-12819 GCA_050114575.1 Gammaproteobacteria bacterium
GCGCTCGGACCAGTCCCGCCTGACGAGGTCGAGAGGCACGCGGTGTCCCATCCGATAGAGATAACGCAAGAACTCGTCGTAAATCGACGGGCTTTCCAGCGCCTGCTTGAGCGCGCGGTAGTAAGGCAGCTTGTGCCGGAACATCGGCAGCATTTTTCGATCTTTGTTGCCGAGCTTGAACTCCAGCACCAGATACTGCAGCGACTGAAACCCGGAGGCCGTGCCGAACTGATCGCGAAAGCCAGCGTAGGCACTGGGTGTCAGGGTTGCGAGCACCGACCATTGTGAGATCAGCTGTTGCTGCACCTCGTTGATACGGGCGAGAATCTTGATGCTGCGCGCCATCTGATCCTGCCGGAGACACTCGATCACCGCATCGATCTCGTGCAGAAACAGCTTGAGCCACAGTTCCGCAATCTGGTGCTGAACGATGAACAGCATCTCGTCGTGATGCGGCGGATCGCTCAGCGGCTGCTGGGCATCCAGCAGCTTATCGAGTTGCAGATACACCTCGTAACGGATGTCGCCTTCCTGCACCTCGTTGGGTTGTATGACTGGCTTCTTCTTGCCTTTACCGGCGCCAGTTGTCATTCTCGAATCTCCACCCTGTACCCCGTTTCGGGGTAGACTGGAACATAATAGACGTTCAACGTCGCAACTAACACCCATCCGTAACAATTCAGGCTTGCGTTGCGACATGAGCGCCCCGCCGGAAAAGCTTAAATCCGCCTTTACTGATAACTATTTTCGATTTGCGACGCCCGAGGATGTCCCTTCGACACGCGAGGCACGCAATGAGCTGGCACTGTCGCATCTGAACTGGGGCATGAGGCGCAAGGCCGGCGAGATTCTGGTCAGAGCGTTCAATCCGCCCTCGACGGGATCCAACTCCTCGCATACCGTCATCGAGACAATCACCGACGACAGCCCGTTCATCGTCGATTCGCTGACGATGCAGTTGAACGCCATGAGTCAGGGCGTTCTGGTCAAGCTGCACTCGGTGCTGCTCAACGAGCGCGACGATAACGGACGACTGCGCGAGTGCTGTCTGCAGAGCACACCCGCGTCCGGCGCTGTCTCGAGCCAGGCACAGGCGGAGTCCTGGACGCACTTCGAGATACCGCGCGTGCTCGGCACGAAGCAACTCGAAGAGCTCGAGAAGCGTCTGAAATCAACCTTGAAGGATGTCCGCTACGCCGTCCGCGACTGGCCCAGAATGCGGGATTCGCTGCGGCAGGCATCGCGCGATCTGCGTCGATTCGGCAAGGGCAGCGACACGCTCGAGTCCGCGGAATTTCTCGACTGGATAGCGGACGACCACTTCACCCTGCTCGGCTATTGCACGCTGCCCAAGGTGCCGGGCTCACCGGCGCTGGGCCTGCTCCGCGCGGCGGGCAGGCGTAACAAGCTCAGTGTCGGCAAGCGACGCGGCAAGGCGGCCGCCCGCGCATCACTGCTCATTACCAAGGCTCCGATCCGCTCGTCGGTGCACCGCCCCGCGCTTCTCGACGACATTCGCATCGACGCCTACGACTCCAGCGGACGCATCGTCGGCGAACACCGCCTGCTCGGCCTCTTCACGTCCATCGCCTACAACGAGAACCCCGGAGACATCCCGCTGCTGCGCGCCAAGATCTTCGAGGTGCTGCAACGATCCGACCTGCAACCGTCTTCGCATCGCGGCAAAGCGCTGCGGCACATTCTCGACACGTTTCCCCGTGACGAGCTGATTCAGGCGAGCGTTGCCGATCTCGAGCGTATCGGCATCGGCGTGCTCAACATCGACGAGCGCCGCAAGATCCGTCTCTTCGTCAGCAAGAGCGCATACGGCAATTTCCTGTCGTGTCTCGTCTACCTGCCGCGCGACGGCTACAGCACCCGCGCCCGGCGCCGGATCGAGGCGGTTCTCCAGGAGTCGCTGGACGGAACTCTGGTCGACAGTCAGCTGGCTATTTCCGAATCGACTCTGGCACGCCTCGCAGTCACGATCGAGCTGAACAGCGCCACCGCAAAGTTGCCGGATGTCGGTCGAGTCGAGCAGCGGCTGGCTCAAGTCGCCATTGCCTGGATAGATCGCGCCCGTCTCGCCTTGCTCGAGAGTTTCTCGGAACAGGACGCTCTCGAGCTGCATCAGCGTTTCGTCGGGTGCTTTCCCATCGACTACCAGGAAACGGTGCCGACGGAACGGATAAGCCGCGATTTCGCCGCTCTCGCAGATATCGCCAATGGCGAGCGCTCTGAGCACTACGAGCTCGATGCGACAGGCTCGCGGGCGACGTTCTCCCTGTTTCTGAGCGGCGGCTCCATGCCTCTGTATGTCAGCAACCCGATTCTCGAGAACATGGGAGTCCGCCTGCTGCAGGAGAACAGCTACGAGATCGAGACCGGCGCCAGGACGATCCGGATTCAGGACTTCATCATCGAATCGACTCATGGTGAATCGCTCGAGTCGGACAACGTCGCGCAGAGATTCAAGGATTGCTTTGCCCATACCGTCCACGGCAACACCGAGAACGACAGCTTCAACCAGCTGATCGTCTCCGCCGGCCTGGACTGGCGCGAGACTGTCATCCTCCGTGCTTACTGCAAGTACCTGCTGCAGTGCAGAACGCAATTCAGTCAGGCCTACATCGTCGACACACTCAGAAGGCACCCGCAGGTCGTCCGTGCGTTTGCGATGCTGTTCGACTCCTATTTCAATCCGGATCTCGAATCCACGGTCCGCTCTCGGTCGCTGAAGACCTGCACGGCCAGGATCGAGGAAGGAATCAACCGGACCACCAACCTCGACGACGACAGAATCCTGAAGCTGTTCAATGCCGCGATCCGCGCGACGCTCAGGACCAACTGCTATCAGTCGACCGATGGCGACGCGAGACCCTGCTTTTCACTGAAGCTCGACCCTGCCCGAATCCCCGAAATGCCCGAGCCCCGACCCAGGTTCGAGATCTTCGTCTACTCGCCGCTGGTCGAGGGCGTGCATTTGCGCGGTGGCCGGCTCGCTCGAGGCGGCCTGCGCTGGTCGGATCGGCGCGAAGACTTTCGCACCGAAGTGCTCGGTCTCATGAAGGCACAGCAGGTCAAGAACACTGTGATCGTGCCCGCCGGAGCCAAGGGCGGCTTCGTGCTCAAGAATGCGCCTGGCGATCGGGCCGAGCTTTCGGCGCGCGTCGTCGAGTGCTACAAGACCTTTCTTCGCGGGCTGCTGGACCTGACGGACAATATCGTTGGCAACCGCACGGTCCCGCCGCCGTCGACCGTATGCCGCGACGATCCCGACCCGTACCTCGTCGTTGCCGCCGACAAGGGCACCGCGACCTTCTCCGATACGGCGAATGCCGTCGCCGCCGAGTACGGCTTCTGGCTGGGTGACGCCTTCGCGTCAGGCGGCTCGGCTGGGTACGACCACAAGAAAATGGGTATCACGGCGCGAGGTGCCTGGGAATCGGTCAAACGCCATTTCCGCGAGCTCGGCGTCGATACGCAGCAGGAAGACTTCACTGTCGTCGGCATCGGCGACATGGCTGGCGACGTGTTCGGCAACGGCATGCTCCTGTCCGAGCACATCAAGCTCATTGCTGCATTCAATCATCGCCACATCTTCATCGACCCGACACCGGACCCGGCGAAGAGCTTCGCTGAGAGAAAGCGGCTGTTCGGGCTGACTCGCTCCGGCTGGGACGATTACGATCAGACGCTGTTGTCCAAGGGCGGCGGCATTTACGACCGGCAGAGCAAGTCCATCAGCCTTGCGCCGGAAGCAAGGAAAGCGCTCGACATCAAGGCGAGCGAGCTCACTCCGCCCGAGCTCATCAGTTGCCTGCTCAAGGCGCCGGTCGACCTGCTCTGGAATGGCGGTATCGGCACTTATGTAAGAGCCTCCACTGAGTCTCACGGCGACGCAGCAGACCCGACCAACGACGCCGTGCGCGTCAACGGCAACGAGCTCGGCGCCAGGGTCGTTGCCGAGGGAGGCAACCTCGGTCTGACACAACGCGGACGCATCGAGTTTGCGCTCGCCGGCGGCCATATCAACACCGACTTCATCGACAATTCAGCCGGCGTCGACTCCTCCGATCGCGAGGTCAACATCAAGATCCTGCTCGACGACGCGATCCGCCGAAAGGCGCTCGCGCCCGGCCGCCGCAATGCGCTCCTGAAAGCCATGACGGACGAGGTTGCCGAGCTCGTTCTCGCCAGCAACTACGCTCAGACCGAAGCACTTTCGATCATGGTGACCAAAGCGCATGAACGGCTCGGCGAGCACGCGCTCTTGATTCGCATACTCGAGAATCGAGGCATTCTCGACCGGGGTCAGGAGTTTCTCCCGGGCGAAGAGGAAATCGACGAGCGCAAACGTGCCGGCAAGGGATTCACCCGGCCCGAGCTCGCGGTGATTCTGAGCTATGCCAAGATCGAGCTGTTCGAAAGCCTGGTCGTCAGCGACATTCCGGACGAGAAGCACTGCCAGTCCGAAGTCATCGAGTACTTCCCGAAGCGCCTCGGCAAGCGTTACGCCAAATCGATCGGCTCGCATCGTCTGCGGCGTGAGATAGCGGCGATGCTGATCTCGAGCAGCATGATCAACCGGATGGGGCCTTTCTTTGCGATTCGCGCCGAGAACGACACCGGCGGCGACGCCGCGGACGTCGCGCGCGCCTATGCCATCACCCGCGGCCTGTTCAGCACGCGCAGCCTCTGGCACTCGATCGAAAGTCTCGACGGCAAGCTGCCGGCGCAGGTTCAGTACGAGTGTTTCTACGAGTGCAGCCGAATGATCCGCCGCGCGGTTTACTGGTTCCTCCACCGCCGCGGGCGGTACGGCAACATCGAGAGCAGCATTGGTGAGCAGCAGGCCGAGGTGGCAGCCGCGCTCGCGTCGCTCCCGGATGCGCTATGCGGCTGGTCGCGGCGCGCCTTCGACAGCGACGTAGCCGAATTCGAGTCACTCGGGGTGCCCGGGGCACTCGCGCGACGGATTGCGGCACTCAGACTGCTGACTCAGGTTCTCGACATTGCGGAGCTCGCCCGCGACCTCGAAACCGACCCGCTCCTCGTCACCCGTCTGCATTTCGAGCTCGGGCGCGGCCTGCACCTCGACTGGATTCGCGAGCAGATCGAGTCGTTGCACGTCGAGGGGCAATGGCGGGCGCTGGCACGCGGCACGCTGCGTGAGACGCTCGGGCGCGAGCACCAAGCCCTGGTGCGGAAGATACTAAGCAACGCCGGTGACGGCGGCCCCGAGCAAGCTCTCTCGGACTGGCTGGCCGCCTCGAACGCCCATGTGATACGACTCAAGCGAACGCTCGATGAGATGCAGGCATCGGGGCAAATGGACTTCGCGACTCTCTCGATTGCGCTCAAAGAAGTCGGCCGGCTGAGCTGAGACGAGCCTGAAGGTTGAACTTGAAGCGGGCAACCCGAAAAATACGCCGATGAACAGCGCACACAAACCCGGCAAGCTCGTCATGATCCGGCATGGCCAGAGCGAATGGAACAAGACGAACCTCTTCACCGGCTGGACCGACGTCGACCTGACGGATCAGGGCGTCGCCGAAGCGAAAGAGGGCGCGAAAACGCTGCTCGACGAGGGGCTGGAGTTCGATATCGCCTATACGTCGGTCTTGAAGCGCGCCATTCGCACGCTCTGGCTGATGCTCGACGAGATGGACGCCATGTGGATTCCGGTCGAGCGCCACTGGCGCCTGAACGAGCGCCATTACGGCGCACTGCAGGGTCTCGACAAAGCCGAGACGGCCGCGAAGCACGGCGCCGACCAGGTCAAGATCTGGCGCCGCAGCTACGACATCCCGCCACCCGCGCTGGAAGAAAGCGATAAGCGCCATCCGCGACACGATAAGCGGTACCGCAACGTCGATCCGGCGGAGCTTCCCGCGACTGAATCATTGAAGACCACGCTCGATCGCGTTCGCCCCTACTGGGAAAGCCGGATCGTTCCCGATCTGGCCGCAGGAAAGAATGTGCTGATCTCGGCCCACGGCAACAGCCTGCGCGCCCTGGTCAAGATGCTCGAGAACATCTCGGATGCCGAGATCACGGAGTTCAACATCCCCACCGGGGCACCCCGAATCTACGAGTTCGACGCCGGCATGGACCCGACACGCGGCGAATACCTCGGCGACGCCGAGGCCATTGCCGCCCGGGCCAAGGCAGTCGCCGAGCAGGCCAGCGTCACGACGGGCTGAGCGGCTGGTGACCAGGCGAGCTCTGCCCGCGGCGCTGGCCCAGTTCCATCTCAACCGGCTGACCACGAAATCCTGGCGCAGCGACCTGCGCGGCGGTTTGTATGCGGCCGCCGTCGCGCTGCCCATGGGGCTCGCCTTCGGCGTCGCCTCGGGTCTCGGCCCGGTCGCGGGCGTTTACAGCGCCGTCTGCACGGGCATCTTCGCCGCGCTCTTCGGTGGAACCGCGACGCAGATCTCGGGTCCCACCGGACCGATCGCCATCCTCATGGCCAGCGTCGCAGCGAGCTTTGCCGAGCAGCCGGCCGCCATCGCCGGCGTCGTGCTGCTGGCCGGCGCCCTCCAGGTCGTTTTCGGCGCGATGCAGCTCGGGCGCTACATCTCTCTCATGCCGTATCCAGTGACCTCGGGTTTTGCGACGGCTGTCGGCTGCATCATCATCGTCATGCAGCTGAACCCCGCGCTCGGCCAGGCCGCAGTCAGCGATACGGTCACGGCCATCAGCGTGCTGCCTTCTCGTTTGCCGAACACCGACTTCGCGGCGCTGGGAATTACCCTGCTCTGCACGCTGGCCTGCGCTGTTGCCCCGGGCAAATTACGCAGCGTGGTCCCGGTGCACCTCACCGTGCTGCTCGCCGGCAGCGCCATCGTCGTTCTCACCGGACTCGATGTGCCCTTCATGGCACCGCCGGACTCTTTGCTGCCCCGGTTCGAATTCCCGCCCCTGCTCGAGCTGCCGTGGTCTCAAATCTGGATCGCCGCCATCGTCCTGGCTCTCGTCAGCTCTCTGGACAGCCTGCTCACCTCGGTCGCCGCCGACTCCGCCAGCCAGGAACTGCACGACTCCGACCGCGAGCTCGTGGGCCAGGGGCTCGGCAACCTCGTCGCTGCCATGATCGGGGCTTTGCCGGGATCCGGGTCGACCTTCCGCACACTCGCCAACATTCGAAGCGGCGGTCGGACGCCTTTGTCGGCTGTCACGCACTCGCTCGCGCTGCTCGTTCTGCTCTTGAGCTTCGGTCATCTGATCCGATTCATTCCCGCCAGCGTGCTCGCCGGCATCCTGATTTACCTCGGGCTCGGCATCATCGACTGGAAGTACATTTCGCGCTTCCCGTTCGTGCCCCGGGGCGGCGTCCTGATCATGGTCACGGTCTGGTTCGTTGGACTGTTCGTCAATATCGTGACAGGGGCCGCCGTCGGGTTCGTCATGGCCTGTCTCGGCTACGTGAAACGCATGGCCGACATTCAGCTCGAGGCGATCGACCTCAGCGACGAGGCACGCCAGGAGTCGCGCCTGAGCAAGGCCGAGCAGGAAGCGCTCGATCGCTCCGAGCACAAGACACTGCTCATCAATTTTTCGGGGCCCGTGACTTTCGGTGCGGCGAATCGGCTCTATCGGCGACTGGCGAACATCGCGGCCTATCGGTCGATCGTGCTCGACTTCGGTGAAGTCCCGCATATCGACGAGAGCGGCATCATCGCACTCGAAAACATCATCCGGGCCGCTCACGATAACGACCAGCTGGTCTTGCTCGCCGGGCTCTCACGCGACCTGGCTCGCTCTATCGTCAAGTTCGGTTTGACGCCGCTGCTCAAAGAGTGCCCCCGCTACGGCGAGCGGCTGGAGGCACTCGACGCCGCGGCCAACTATGCGCTGGAGGAATAGCATGCTGTACATCTTGGGCCACGAGTCACCGAAAACCTCGACCGGGGAGTATTTCGTCGCACCGAACGCGGCCGTGATCGGCCGCGTGCATCTCGGCCGCAACGCCAGCGTATGGTTCGGGGCCGTGCTGCGCGGAGACACGAACGAGATCGAGATCGGCGACGAGACCAATATTCAGGACAACTCGATCGTGCACGTCGACGACGATGCGCCGGCGCGGCTCGGAGACAGGGTCACCGTCGGCCATGCGGCCGTCGTTCACGGCTGCACGGTCGGCACGGGCTCCTTGATCGGCATCGGCTCGACGATCCTGAGCCACGCCCGAATCGGTGAATTCTGCATCGTCGGCGCCGGCGCGCTCGTCACCGAGCGCAAGGAGTTTCCGGACCGGTCACTCATCCTCGGCGCGCCGGCCAAGCGCGTCCGCGAGGTCACCGACGAGGAAGTGGAAATGCTGAAGCAAAGCGCGGCCCACTACGCCGCGCTAGGCCGCCGGTACCACGACGAGCTAAACCGCCTATGAACACGGGTCAGAGCCCTTTTTCCAATGAAAAAGGGCTCTGACCCCTCTGAGAGACCCCTCTGAGAGACCCCGCTGAGAGACCCCGCTGAGACCCCTCTTGAGGCCGATCCCGCTAAGCGGCGGTTTCCTGCAGGTTGGGCGGCGGCGCGTTCGGTGCGGCCGGCTCGGCCTCGGCCGCCTCCGGCGGCGTCGTGTCGATCGACAGGAACATGAGCGCAACGGCGGCAAACAACGAGCCCAGGGCCAGGATCGCCGCGACGAACGGCACCCCAATACCACCGGCGAACATGTAGCCGGCGATGATCGGCGCCAGAATCGAGCCGCCGCGGCCTAGACCGATGGCGAATCCCGTCCCGGCCGCACGGACCTGCGTCGGATAGGCATGCGCAAAAATCGCATACATGCCGTTGATCGCCGCGTTGATGAAGAAGCCGCAAACGACGCAGATCAATGTCATCTGCACCAGATCGGAACCGACACTGCCGTAAATCATGACCGTGACGGTCGACATGATCATCGCGCCCATCGTCAGTCGCTTGAGATCGTACTTGAGCGTCAGGAACCCGATCAGTGCGCCGCCCGTGGCGCCGCCCACGTTGATCCAGCTCAGAATGCGGCCGGCCTGTGACGGGTCGAAGCCGCGATCCTCGACTATGACGCCGGTCCACTTCAGGATGAAATAGAACGTCATGATGTGGAAGAAATAGGCGAAGGTGACGATCACGGTCGTCCTAATGAGCTTCGGCGTGAAGATGCTGTCGTGCGACTTCTGCGCAAGCTCCTCGGTTACATCGGGCAACTCGCTGACCGGCGTATGACCCATCTTCTGCAGCGTCGAGTTGATGTTCTCGAGCGTGCCTTCCTTCTGCTTGCGCATCTGCCAGGCAACCGTCTCGGGCACGAAGAAGTACACGATCGGAATCATGACCAGGGTCATGCCGAAGCCGAGCAGGAATACCGAGTCCCAGGTGTAACGCTCGAGCAGCTCGGCCGCGATGAATCCACCGGTGAAGGCACCGACCGGATAACCGATCGACATCAGCGCGACGTTCATGTGCTTTTTCTTGGCGTTCGAATATTCGGCGACGACGGCGTTGATCGAAGCGAGCATACCGCCGATACCGAGCCCGGTGACGATGCGCCAGATCGAGATATGCACGAGATCCACCGGCCAGTCGGGGAACCCGAACCAGGGGATGGCCGTGATCACCGGGTGCAGCAGACCGGCAACGATGCCGGCGTCGGTTGTGACCATGAACATGCCGGCCGTCATCATGACGAGGCAGAACAGCATCATCGGCCGGCGGCCCCAGACATCGGCATAACGGCCGAGAAAGATCGAGCCGATAGCCATGCCGATCAGCTCCATCGACAACAGCAGCCCGGTCAGCGCGGCGTCGATGCCGAGCTCGTTGCGGATCGAAGCCGCCGTCAGGCTGATCGACAGCACGTCGAATCCGTCGAGCGCGTTGAGCGCAATCGTAATGATGACAATCGTTACCTGCATTCGGCTCATCGGCGAATGCAGGATGAGATCGCGTGGATCTTTATTCACAGTTATTGTCCCCCCGGACCCGAGTCGACGCTATTGGGCCGAGAGCGTAGCACTTTTTTGAGCCCCGATCCCCTGAATACGGGTGCTGCGGCTCTAGGCGGTCCAGATTCTGACCAGCGCTTCCTGGGCCGTCGATGCAACCAGGTCGCCCGTGTGCGAGAAGATTTCCCCGCGCGCAAGGCCGCGCGCACCGCAGGCATTCGGGCTGTCCATGGAATAGAGCAGCCACTCGTCCAGCCTGAATGCGCGATGGAACCACATCGCGTGATCGAGGCTTGCCAGCTGCAGCGTGCTGCGATCGAAGACGATCTCGTGCGGCAGTGTCGACGTCGCGACGAGCTGATAGTCCGAAACATAGGCGAGGAGGCTCCGGTGCACCTCGGGATCGTCGGGCAGAGCGTCGATCGCCCGAAACCAGAACTGCTGCCTGGGCTCGGCCTTCTCCGGTGAGAGCAGCGCGATCGGATGCACGGGGCGAACCTCGAACGGGCGCTCGTGCATATAGAAGCGGTGCATTTTTTCCGGGATCTGGTCGAGCATGGCGGCGGTCAGCTCGCGAATGTCGCTGAGCTCCTCGGGAGCCGGCACCTCGGGCATCCGGTTCTGGTGCTCGATGCCGTCCTCGGCAACCTGGAACGACGCCGTCATATTGAATATCTGCCGGCCGTGCTGGATCGCCGTAACCCGGCGGTTGCTGAAGCTCCTGCCGTCGCGGGCACGATCGACGTCGTAGACGATATCGGCATCGACGTCGCCGGCCCGCAGAAAATACGCGTGCAAGGAGTGCACGTGCCGGTCGTCTGCGACCGTCGCGCTCGCGGCGCTCAGCGCCTGACCGAGCACCTGCCCGCCGTACACTCTGGGGCTGCCGATATCACGGCTCTCACCGCGGAAGATGTTGTCCTCGATACGCTCGAGCTTCAGCAGATGCAGCAGGTCCGCGAGTATCGGCTGCAAGTCGAAATCTCAGTCGTTGCGATTGAGCCGGGCGATCAGGCTCGAGGTGTCCCAGCGCCGTCCGCCCATGCCTTCGACATCGGCATAGAACTGATCGACGAGTGCCGCCACCGGAAGCTCGGCGCCGTTATCGCGCGCTTCCTGCAGGCAAATGCGCAGATCCTTGCGCATCCATTCGACAGCAAATCCGAATTCGAACTCGCCCGCGACCATCGTCTCCCAGCGGTTCTCCATCTGCCAGGACTGCGCGGCGCCTTTGGAGATGACGTCGATGACAGCTGCTTCATCGAGCCCGGCCCGGCCCGCAAAGTTCAATGCCTCGGCGAGGCCCTGGACCAGACCGGCAATCGCGATCTGGTTGACCATCTTGGTCAGCTGGCCGGCGCCGGCGTCGCCGAGCAGGCGGACGCTCTTGGCATAGGCCTGCATGATCGGCTCGGCGCGAGCGTAGGCTGTCTGGTCGCCGCCGCACATGATCGTGAGCTGACCGTTTTCCGCCCCGGCCTGGCCGCCCGAGACGGGCGCATCGACGCAACCGACGCCGCGGGCCTGACCTGCCGCGGCAATTTCGCGCGCAATACCCGCCGAGGCCGTCGTGTGATCGACGAAGACACCGCCCGCAGCCATGGACTCGATCACGCCGTCGGCGCCGAGCACGACCTCGCGCAGGTCCGGATCGTCGCCGACGCAGCACATGACCAAGTCGGCTGCCTGCGCCGCCTCGGCTATCGTCGAAGCGGCAGTGCCGTCGTATTCCTCGGCCCAGGCCGACGCTTTCGATTGGCTCCGATTGAAGACCGTGACCTCGTGACCGGCTTTGGCGAGCCAGCCCGCCATCGGATACCCCATGACGCCGAGGCCGATAAATGCAACTTTTTCAGTCATGCCGAATCCTGTATTGCCCGACTATAGCAGCACTCGCGTTCGCCGATGCCAGCGCCCAGAAATGCGCCAGTAGACGCACCAGGCGCTGCACTCTAGCAAACTCGGCGAGCGAAAGCGGGCCCGCCCCGTCGTAGTAGGCTTCGAGCAACCGTGCTGCCTCGACGTCCGAGAAGTCGTTCATGACGGTGACCGAAGCCAGATCGAGCGCGGGCGCGGCAAGAACCGCGTAATCGAAGTCGATGAACCGGAGCCGATGATCGAACAGCAGGTTCGAGGCAACGAGATCGTTGTGACAAAGCACGGCCCCAGGCTCGAGTGATGCACCGGGCCCGAGCGACCCGGCAAGCTCGAGGAGCTCGTCGAAGCGATCGCGATCACGCCGCCCGAGACTCGAAACCCCGCCGATCGACTCGAGGTACCTCGCCGCATCGGCCGCGGGATCGAAGCGTGGGACGTTGGCAAGTTCCCGGTGCAGCTGCCGAAGCCCTGCCACGAGGTCTGCCACCCTTTCGCCGCTGCGAATGACTTCGGGCGCGACCGGCGCTGCCTCGCCGAGGTACTCAGTGACGAGCAGCCTGACCTCGGCATTGAATCCGAGCGGCCGAGGCGCAATTCCGGTTTCTGCCAGCAACTCGAGCAGTGCGTGCTGCGGCTCCGGGCCGAGCAGAGACTGGGAATCCGCAGCAAACAATTTGGCGGCGACCCGGCCGGCCTTCGTCTCAACGACGTAGCTCGTACCGGTCGTGCCCGACGCGAGCCGCTCGACCCGGAGCAGCCTGCCGAGCATCGACTCGAGGACAGCCTCGACCTTCGACTCGAGGACGACCTCGATGCTGTCGCGCTCAGGCGGCGACACGCGCCTGGACCTCCGCTTCGGCCGAACGGTAGCTCTTGAGCCAGGAAACGTAGCCGAACACGATCATCACGAGATAGAGCCCGTAAAGCGCCGCGTACGCAAACAGCCCGCGCTCGATGTACAGGTAGATATACAGCGCGTCGATCACGAACCAGTAGAACCAGTTCTCGA
>JASFSD010000031.1:0-12430 GCA_050114575.1 Gammaproteobacteria bacterium
CGAGGTGCGCGACCAATCGGGCGAGCCGGTCGCGACAGTCTTCCCTCACGATCAACCATGGCCTGACACGGAAGGCCTGTTCGGCAATGAGGTCGTTCTTCAAGCGCCGGAGTCGGAGGGCGAATTACGCTGGGAGGTGGTTGCCACTGGCATCGAGAGTGGGGCCCGCGATTCGGCCGAGCCGGAAACCAGCCACGAGGAGGTCAGAGGGACCTTCGGTTTTCGAGTACTGCCTCGAGGCGATGGCTGGCTGACAGTCGTTGCGGTCGGCAGGGAAACGCAGGCTCCCATCGCAGGCGCCAGCGTCGTCGTCCATCCGCATCGCACGGTAACCGACGACAAGGGCCTGGCCCGACTCGAGTTGCCGGCCGGCCGTTATCGCCTGTTCGTCACCGGGCCGGGGTTTCTGCCGCTCAGAATCGAGGGAGAGCTTTCCGGCGACGACTCCATTCGTGCTGAGCTCGAGCCCGACCGCGAGCCGAGTGATGCGGAGCTTTGGTCGTGATTCGCAAGACCTCGGCCGTAGCCCTGCTGCTCAGCCTGTTGCCCACTGCAGGCCCAGCTGACGAGAGCGCAAACGCCCTGCCGCTGCGTTCGGTCTGGGATGGTATCTACACCGGCGCCCAGGCCGAGCGGGGCGAAGTCGTCTATGCGTCGATGTGCGGTCGATGCCACGGTCATCGGCTGGACGGGGCGCCCGACGATCCGGATATGCTTCCGGCGCCGCCAATCGCCGGTCCCAAGTTCATGCGCAGCTGGAACGGTGCTCGGCTCGCGGCGCTGTATGACTATGTCCGCACGACCATGCCGGCCATCAACCCCGGGTCGCTGTCGGACGCGGAGTTTGCCGATGTGCTGAGCTACATGCTCGAGGCGGGCGGGATGCCGTCGGGTTCCGAAGAGCTTGCGCCGCCGTCCGCGGCCATGGCCGACATCGTCATCGATTCGCAGCCCTGAGCAAGACCGGCTGCGGTTTGCGGTACGGCTGCGTGGCGCCGCCCGCGACACGGGACACAATGTGGTAGGTTTCGAGTCGATGAAACACGCGAATGCCGTCGTTCCTGCACTGATTGCCTGGGTTGCGCTCGGCCTGGTACCCGGCACGCAACCTGTTGCTCAGGAGGCCGAGCAGGCCGAGGACAGCACTGCGGCAGCCAGAGCCATCGAAGAGCTTACGGCGGCCTACGAGGCTCTGACCGGCATGCTCGGCGAAAGCTCGGATGAAGCCGTGGAGCGGGTCCAGAGTGATATGGAGAATCTCGGCGACTGGGAGTACCACGTCGTCGAGCTCGCGGTGCTTTCCACGGAAGCCGTTGCCGAGGAATTGAATGCGCTCGGTGACGAACGCTGGGAGGTTTTCTGGGTGGAGCCCGTGCCTGGAGGCGTGCGCGTCTATCTCAAGCGACCTTCGGTCAGCTACCTCAGCCGCGTGCCGCTGACAGCGCTGATCCGGCTGCTGGCCGCAGGTGCGTAACGACACGCCGGTGCGCGCGATTGTGCGCCGAGCGGTAGATCATCGAAAAAGGGGAAATCGGATGAAGCTCTCAGATACGACTCGACGCGCGGCTTCCGAGGCCGTCGGCCTGGCCCTGTTTTTGGTCTCGGCTGCAGCGGTGTCTCAGTCCGCGACATCGATCGAAGAGCGGATTGCGGATCTCGAGGCTCGCGAAGCGATCCACTCGCTCGTCAACGCCTACGGTCATGCGCTCGATCACCGTGACTTCCGCGCGTTCGCGGAGCTCTTCGCCGAGGATCGAGGCACCTGGGTCGGAGGCTTCGGCTCTGCCACGGGACGCGACGCCATATTCGAGATGATGGACGAGTACATCGGCCACTCGAGCGAGCCGGTTCTGCCGACGAGCCATCATGTCTTTACCAACACGAAGATCGATGTCGACGGCGATCGAGCCGAGGGCTCGACCAAGTGGATTTTCGTCGTCCCATCGGAGACGGGGGATCCGCAGTGGATGTTCCTCGGCCACTACGAGGACCAGTTCATCCGTGATGGCGGGCACTGGTTTTTTCTACGCCGTGAGGCCTTCACGGACATCCCGGGGCAACAGCAGGGAGACACGGAATGAGCACGGCCGGTATGCGTGTCCGCCACGCGGTCAGCGCTGCGCTTGCGATCTCAGTGCTTGGCTCGAGTCCTGGCGCTTATGCGCAGAGCTGCGATGACCTGAGCTCGTTCAGGTACGACGGCGTCGACATCGAGATTACTTCAGCGCGTCACGTCGCAGCAGGAGGCGAGGGTGGAGTGGCAGGGCTGCCGTCGCATTGCCGCGTCGAGGGCGTCGTCGACGAGCGGGTCGGCGTAAACGACGTGACTTACGGAATCCGGTTTGCGCTCGCGTTGCCCGACGACTGGAACGGCCGGTTCCTGTTTCAGGGCGGCGGTGGTCTCAATGGCACTGTCGGCGAGCCTGTCGGCGGCACCGCGGCCGGGGATGTATCGGCGCTCGAACGCGGCTTCGCGGTCGTCAGCACGGATACCGGGCACCGGGGTGCGGTCTTCGACGCGAGCTTCATGCAGGATCAACAGGCGGCGCTGGATTTCTTCTACGCCGCGAACACGAAGCTGACGCCCGTGGCCAAAGCCATGCTCGCCGCACACTACGGACGCGAAAGTGACTACGCCTACTTCGTCGGGTGCTCCACGGGCGGCCGCGAAGGCATGATCATGTCCCAGCGCAACCCGGGTTTCTTCGACGGGATCGTGTCCGGAGCGCCGGCGATGCGTACCGGTCATTCCAACATGTCACTCGCTTACATCAATGCGGCTTTCAGCCAGTTCGCGGAAGTCGATCCCAACGGGCCAGCGGGCCCCGGGTCGCTGTTCGATGCCGGCGATCGGGAGCTGATCATGAGCTCGCTGCTGGCCAGCTGTGATGCAGAGGATGGTCTGGCCGACGGCATGATCTTCAATACACGAAGCTGTCGATTCGATCCCGGCACGCTGGTCTGTGGCCCCGACAATGGCGACGCCTGCCTGTCCTCAGGGCAGGTAGCGGCTCTGGAGCGCGCTTTCACCGGGCCGGTCGACTCACTCGGAAATCAGGTCTATCCGCCGTTTCCCTGGGATCCGGGGCTCAACTTTTCCGGAGCTGGCCTGCCCGGGATCCTGGTCAGTGGCGGCTCGAGCCCGGTGCAGGCGCAGCGAACCTCAGGCGAGTTCAATGTCGATGCCGAGCAAGCTGCGCTGTTCGCCGATGCCCTGGGGCGGATCGGTGACAGCACGCTCAAGAACTTGAGTTCTTTTCGCCAAAGTGGCTCCAAGATACTGTTTTTTCATGGGATGAGTGATCCCTGGTTCTCGGCGAATGACACGCGTCTCTATTACGAGGCGCTTGCCGATGCCAACGGCGGGGAGGCCGCCGTGGAGAGTTTTGCGCGACTCTTCCTCGTCCCCGGCATGGGCCACTGCCGCGGAGGGACCGTGACACTGGACCGGTTCGACCTGTTGTCGGCCGTCGTCGACTGGGTCGAGAACGATGTCGCTCCGGATCGGGTCGTAAGCACCGGTGATGCGCTGCCGGGCCAGTCGAGGCCGCTTTGCTCATATCCCGGCTATGCCCACTACACGGGTGGAGACTCCAGGTTGGCAGGCAGCTTCGAGTGCCGCAGAGCGGACTAGCTGCGGGATTTGATCCGCTGCGCGGCGAGCGGCAAACTGATGGCCGGCACGTCCTGGGGGGTTGGATCGGACATGAAACTCGCCGCACTCGTTGGAGTAGTCGCCGCCGGCCTTACGGCTGCGGCGTCGGCACATCATTCAGGAATACATCTGCGAAAACAATCGCTACTTTCGCGATGCCGAGCTCGGTTATCAGCGCTTGCGGGTCGATTGATGGAGGTTGGGCAAAATGAATCTGCGTAGATGCGCCTGCGTCGTTGCGCTTGGCCTCGGGGCATCTGCCACGGCCTTCGCGCATCATTCGGTTACGGGGCAGTACGACCCGCAGAATCGAGTCGAGCTCAGGGGCGTGATCACGAAAGTCGATTGGATCAACCCGCACACCTACCTGTATCTGGAGGTCGTCAACGAAGACGGGACCCGTACGACCTGGCGGCTGGAATCGGCTCCCACGGCGATGCTCAGAAAGGCGCGGATCACGCCGGATATGCTTATGGACGGCGGCTCGGTCGTGACCGTCGATGCCATCGTTGCGCGAGACGGCACGGAAAACCTCGCCTGGCTCTATCGGATCGACTATCCGGATGGTCGTTCATTTCAGCTTTCCGACGAGAGGTGAGATTCATGGTCAAAACGCCACTCGGGCTCGCATTGGCGCTCTTCTGTGGTCAGGTTCTCGCGCAGGCGTCGGATGACACCACGCCGCGTCTGGCCAACGGTGTGCCGGACCTGAACGGCACCTGGGACAATGGCAGCGGAATCGACTTCATTCAGCCGGTGATCGAAGGCCAGTCCATCTGCCTCGCCGGGTGCAGCGCGCCGGCAGCCGAGATTCCCGACGCCGAGCCCCTGCCTCCGGATCGCCCGCGGTATCGGCCCGAGCATCAGGCAAGGGTCGACGAGCTCGACGCCCTCCAGGTCCGGCTGGATCCCGTTCTCCGCTGCTTCGCTCCCGGCGTTCCGCGCATTGGCCCGCCGGACAAGATCGTTCAGCAGGCGACGGAGATCGTATTTCTATACGACGATGTCTCCGGCAACTTCTTCCGCATTGTGCCGCTGGATGCAACGGAACATCCGACGGACACTGTTGCGAGTTATCTGGGCGACGCCATCGGGCGCTGGGAAGGCGACACACTGGTTGTGGAAACAGTCAACTTCAACGGCGAGACCTGGCTGACGGACGACGGCTCGTTTCATACGCCGGATCTGCGCGTGGTCGAGCGCATCAGCCGTCAGGGCGACACGCTGACCTGGCAGGCGACCGCGTACGACCCAGCCGTCCTTGCAGAGCCTTGGCGTGTGCGGCCGCGGACGGCCTATCTGACAGACATCGAGGTGACCGAAGCGCCGCCGTGCATCGAGCGTGACCTCGATCATATGGTCGACGATTCGAGCCACGACAACCCGCGTTGAGAGCCCGTCCGGGGCGACAGGATTCTCGCTGGCGCAACTGAATTGGCACTGTCTCGTCACGTCAGGGACGTCGCGGCGAATCCCGTGTCCGGTTTCGTGATCTGGAGCAAGGACCGGAGCGCCACATTCAATTATTAACTTATGTCGGCTATGACGGATCGCTCCGTGATGGCGCCTTGGTGCGCCCGGAGCCCGTCGGCGGTTGAGATGGCCCAGTGACGGACGAAGCAGAATCTCGAAAAATCAATGAGTCTCCGGGAGGTGCCGGGAGCCGGGCCGTGTCCGGCAGTTCAGGCGAGCGGCAGCTCGTGAGCGCGCTCAAGGACACGATTACCAAGCTCAGAAGCCAGATCTCAGACCAGAAACAGAGAATCGAGGCGCTGGCACGCGGCCGCGAGGAAGGCATGTCGGCCGTCACCCGGCTGCGTGACGAATTGGCTCTGGTGAGTGCCGAACGCGATCGGCTGCGGCAACAGCTCACCGCGCTGGAAAGCATGCAGACCGAGACGCTCGCCTACGATGATTTCACCGGGAGCGTCGGCGACACGGGAGTGCATAACGAATCCCCGCCGTCGATCGACGAGCTCCTCTCCGGCTTGAGCGGCAAGAATCCGAAGCCGCGGGCTTCGCATTCGACGGTCAAAGTCGATTCGGGCTCGGCGGCCGCAGCGGACGGGTATCAGGAGATGATCTCACCCGAGCTCCTCGTCCTTGGCTCGAGCTCGGAGCGGCGTGGCGCCGTGTCGGAACGCTGCCTTCTGCTGCTGGAAGCTGGCAACCAGACCAAGTGCCCGCTGAATGACGATCTCTTGACCATCGGTCGCTCGGAATCGGCGGACATCAAGATCGATGGCGACTTCATCAGCCGGATTCATGCCCGCGTGCTCAGGATCGGCATGGACACGATCATCGAGGACGCTGGGAGCATGAACGGGACCTGGGTCAACGACCATAAGGTCGAGCGGCATGTGCTCAAGCATGGCGAGATGGTGCGTATCGGCAGCGCCCACTTTCGCTTCGTGGATACGGCCACATCCGAAGGCTCCGAGTAATTCACAATTTCTGTGGATAAACCTGTGAATAAGGTTCGGCTGTCGCCCTGCGAGGCCGATGCTGGCTCGGCCGGCATCAATTTGGTCAAAATGTCATCAAATATTTAATATTAATAATTACAATAGGTTATAGG
The DNA here is from genome assembly GCA_050114575.1 of Gammaproteobacteria bacterium. Lineage (GTDB taxonomy): Bacteria > Pseudomonadota > Gammaproteobacteria > Steroidobacterales > Rariloculaceae > DATCZB01. Next base: position 6,234 of record JASFSD010000031.1, read on the forward strand.
TGCTTCCTAAGACTTTGACTGCAGTGACTTGGCCAAGGGCGCGATTTGTTGCAGTCCGACCGGCACCTGAGTTTGCCTGGGGACAGGATTTCCGCCCGAAGCCTACTCGGCGCAGACGAAGCTGCCCGAGCGGTCGCTGTTTCCGGTGCCGCGGTAGCGTGCCGTTTGAGGGTAGGGACAAAGGGGCCGAGTCCGAATGATCTGACCCCGGTCGTCGACTCGCTCGGCTTCGATCCGGTCCGGAGCGATGCCGCGCTCGACCCAGTTTTCGATGGCGCGCTGCGCGTCGAAACGGGATGTGCCGAGGCCTCCGCCGCAGTGCCCCATGCCGGGCACGAGGAACAGTCGGGCGAAATCGCGGGTCCCGATCGAGTAGGGATTGGGCCTGAGAGCCAGCTCCGTCTCTATGGACTCGTAGTAGGTGATGGTGGCTTCAGCGGGGTTGTTGGTGTCGTTCCAGCCGTGGTAGAGCAGGAGCTTCCCTCCCTGATCGCGATACCGAGCGAGGTCAGGCGAGGTTGCGTCCATGAGCCAGCCGGCCCGCTCGCGGGCGAGCGCTGCGTCGGTTGCAAGGGCGAACCGGCGCCAGCTCCAGAGCGGGTCGTCGAAGATGACCCGGCGCAGGAATCTGAGCGAAATTTCCGGAGGCTCGGCAGCGAGTGCAAACGACCATCCCGTCTCGCTGCCCACGGGGAAGCCGGGGGCCACCCGACCCGCGCCCGGAAGCGCGGGGCCCGCGTACATTTGCCGGACAGCCTGGACCTGAGCAGCGGAGAGACAGCGCCCTGGACTCGCAAAGCCGCACTGCAGCCGGCCCGGATCGAAGTTGCAGCGTCGCGGGTCTTCGAGCACGTTGTCGGCAACGCCGTCCAGCGTGTCGCACTGCGCCGTAGCCGTCGCCGTGACCAGCGCCAGCGCATCGGCATCGAGAGCAGATTGGCCAGGTAGAGCCGGTTGCACAACCTGCATCGCCCAGACCTGAGTCAGGCGCGTGTCGACGTAGGCGTTGACAGGGGCTCCTGCGACGATGCCGTCGTAATCGTCGGGGAAGCGCTGGGCTTCCACTAATCCCTGGCGGCCGCCGAGTGAGCAACCGTTGAAGTACCGGTAGCTCGCCGGCCGTGCATAGAAGTTGCTGACGATTGCATTGGATTTGGCCGTCATTTCGTAGATCGCGCGATAAGCGAAGTCGCGCAGCAGGCCGTCGTCCGACATCCACTCCCAGTCACGGGAGGAGTGCCCGGTGTCCGTCGAGGCCGTCGCGTAACCCTGGTTCAGCATCGGCGCCATGCGGGTGTAACTGATGTTGCCGGCCGTGCCGCCCCCGCCGATGGCGAGGAATTTGCCGTTCCAGTTTTCCGGAGCCGGCAACCACACCTCGAAACCGATCGCAGGCTCGATCCGGCCGCGCACACGGCAATGAGCCGCGAGTTGCTGCGTGTCTGAATCGGCCGCGAGCTCGGGGATGTCAGTCGCGCCTGCCCGGTACCAGCTTGCCGAGACTTGTGCGAGCTCGGGTAACTGGAGTTCTTCGACGGCGCTGCAGGCGGTTGCGACGGGCATCTCCTCCGGACCGAGCAGCGGGAAAGGTTGCTGCGCAGCGGCAATCTGCCACGGCGCAATCATTCCGATCACCAGGAGGGCAAGCCGCCGTTGGCAGGCGCTCGATCTGTTGGGCTCGGGACACGACATAGCCCGGCCAGTTTAGTGTTCGCCCGTTCACGAGTACAGGCTCATGAGTCTCCCCGCGAGTGTGGCTGCGGTGCTAAGCTTATGGGGAGCATCGGCGGCATGAGGGGCAAAGATGCGAAATTTTCTGCTGGTATGCCTGGGGTCGTTGGCCGCCCCGATTGCGGTGGCGCATCACTCGGCGGCGCAATTCGACTTGTCGATTCGCGACAACGAGGTCATGGGTATCATCAAGGTCTTCGAGCCCGCGAACCCGCATACGCGGATCGTTCTGGAGGTGACGGACGAGAAGGGAACGCGAGACATCGAGTTCGAGGGGCACAGCCGTAACAACTACTATCGTTCGGGGTTGCGGCCCGACATGGTCCACGTCGGGGACAAGGTCACTTTGATTGCTGCGCCAATGCGCGATGGCAGTGATGGCGGTTACGTGCTCGGCGTCAGGCTCGAGGACGGCACACAATTCTGACGCGTTCGTGAGCGCGCTGCGCGCCATCGTCACCGGGCTTTGATTTGCCAGCTCGCGATCATCGAACCGGAACTGGGGGAAGCTGATGAGTCGAAAAATTATTCCGGGTATGTGCGGAGTCGCCGCTGCTCTGCTGGCTTCGGTTTCGTTCGCCGAAGATTTTCAAGCGCGGCTCGGCAGGGTGCCGGTCGATTCTCGAACCCAGGCTTCCATCGCGGGACTCGGACATGCGAGTGCAGAGCTCGACGGCAATCGGCTCGTGATCGAGGGCGATTTTGCCGGGCTGCTCGGTCCCGCCACGATCGCCAACCTGCATATGGGTACGGCCGTCGGCGTCCGCGGCCCGGTGATCGAATCGCTGCGAGTGACTGCCGACAGTGAGGGTGAGCTCAGTGGCTCGGTCCGCCTGAATGCCGAGCAGGTTGCGGCGCTGCGTTCCGGACGGCTCTATATTCAGATTCACAGCGAAATCGCGCCGGAGGGCAATCTCTGGGGCTGGTTGCTGAGTGAATGAGCCGGGCAGAGATTCGATCCACGTCGGGCACGGTCGTGCTATGCCCGGTTGAAGAATTCGGGCCGACATGACCAAGTCTTCGGTTCAGCGCAAGGTCCTGTTCAAGAACGCGGACAATCTCGCAGTCTGGGTCACCGTAGACAAAAGCGCAGAAACGGGTTCGCAATCCGAGAAACTCGGCCTCGTCAATGCCGAGATCCAGTCGATCTGCAACGACCACATTTCGACGCTGGACGATACTTTGCACAAGAAGAGCCCGCGGCCGAATCCGACGCCGCGTATCTTCATCGAGCAGGGCAACGAGCTGTCGCGCATCCTCTGGTTACGGTGGGAATCCTGAGCGCGCGTTCATGCGCCCCGACGCCCGTGGTGCCCGGCGCGGGCTCGGATGCGGCGCAGTGCCCTTCGACCAGGGTCGGTTTTCCGGCCTGGCTCTTGGCCCACCAGATCAATATAGTTGGGCCGGCAAAACCGAGGGAGAGATGACTTTGCAGGTTAATCGTATGTGGATCGTCGCAAGCCTGGTTCCGGCGTTTCTCTGTGCTTCGTGCACCATGACTCCGATTTTCGGCTATCCCGTTGATGAAGGCGATGTCGATGCCGGTCGCCAGGCGTTTATCGATCATCAGTGCCACGCCTGCCACAGCGTCTCCGGAGTCGATCTGCCGCCGCTGGCCGGAGCCTCCGATGTGCTGCTCGAGCTGGGCGGGGAGACCTCGACGGTGAGAAGTTATGCCGGGCTCATGACGTCGATCATTAACCCCAATCACGAAATCTCCGAGGAATATCGCAGTCGGCTGGCACGGAACGCGCAGTTGCCCTTGAACTCACCGATGCCGATGCCGCACATCGACAACATGACGGTTCGCCAGCTGATCGATCTCGTCGCCTTCCTCGATTCGAGGTACATCCTGGTCGAGGACTACGCCCGCTAGCGTCGCGCCCGGTTCGTCCTGGCAGTCAGGCCGCGTGGCGTGAGCCTGGCCTCGTCGCAGCGCTGGAACCTGCGCTCGTCGTCAGCTTGCGCTAAGACCGGCCGCTTCGACTCCCTTCGCACAAATCGCCTCGTCCTCATCGCCGGTGCCACCGCTGGCGCCCGCTGCACCGATGATCTGGCCTGTGTCGTCGCGGATCAGCACCGCGCCCGGTTGCGGCAGAAACTTCCCGCCGCCCGTGGCAGCGAGCGCGACGAAGAAGTTAGGGTTATCCGCCGCGCGGTCCGCCAGGGTCCGGCTGGCTACACCCATGCCCACGGCTCCCCATGCTTTGCCCCTGGCCACGTCGAAGCGAAACATGCTGGCGCCGTCTTCGCGCTGCATTGCCTTGAGATTCCCGGAGGCGTCGAGCACGACGACCGTGACCGGCGGAATCTCCATATCCCGCGCAGCCTTGATTGCCGCGCTCACTATCTCGTTTGCAGTTTCCAGTGTCAGGGCCGACATATTTGCCTCCGGGCGGTCCAATTGAAGGCAGGAGCATAGCGGACGCTCATTTCTCTGCAAGCGCGCGAGTTTTGCGGCGGGTGTCGAGTGTTGGGAGGAGGTAAAAAAAGGACCCGGCGGGAAGCCGGGTCAAGTTTTCTCTTCAGGGGGAATTGAGAGAGGAGTTAACAACTCCTGAGGCTTATTGTTATGTCCCGGAGCGCCGATGGATGCGACACAGGTCACAGTTTTGACATAACCGTGGGCCTGTGAGCGTAGCGCAGCGCGCGCTTCCAGCTAATTCAACTTCTCATAAATGACAGTTAACCAATTGATTAAGCGATATATATTGGTGTTTCTTGCGATGCATTTCGTGCTCAGTGCCGTTTGCTTTTTCGGGTTGTACGGCTGGGGCGTCGCCGTGCAGGACGCCGACGCTCCGTCCGCAACGGTGGCCTGGCTCGAGTTTCCGCTCCGTTATGGCCTGCTGCAGCCGCTCGCTCACTGGCTGCTCGATAGCGGCGCGATTGCCTGGTGGACCTGGCCGGGAATGCTTACGGTGCTGCTGCTGCTCGGGCTCAACAGCCTGGCGGCCAGCGGCGCGCTCGCCGCCATTCTGGCAGCGGTCGGGTATTACAGAGGTCAACCGCCGGTCGAGGAGCGCACCGACGGCTAGAGCGCGTTGCGGTCAGTGGGTGCCGGCGCGAATGCCCGCTCGAGCCGGCGGGGGCGGCAACGGGCGGATGGCACGCGTTTCGATACTGGTTCTCAAGAAAAAGGCCGCTTTCTTACCCGAAAGCGGCCTCTTTATCCCCCCAATGAACATTCCGTTCCGGCGTGCCCGATCGAGGGCCGGAGCGGTGAAGGCAGTTATGGCCAGTGGACTTCGATCAACCCGTTCCGAGGTAGGGGATCAGCCGCCCCGTCGCCAGCACACCGGTCCACAGCAGCAGCGAGCTCAGTCCAACGACCTTGATCGAGGTCGGCACGTCTTCGTGCTCGCCTGACTTTTCGAGAATCGGCATGGCCTTCACCCAGAAGTAGATGGCGTTGATGCCGGCCAGAACGATGAGAACCGCCTTGATCGCAAAGGAGATGTTCATCGCATAGCGGTATGGGTTACCGAAGAGGAAGATGATGCCGGTGATCAGGTTGATCGAGAATCCGATTATCGTCAAAGGAATGAGCTTGTGAACCGCTGCCGAGGGCAGCGCCAGGCGGTCGAAGCCCAAGAGCCTCAGGTCCATGATGATGATCGGCCCGAACAGGAGACACATGCCCGTGAAATGCAGCGTCTCCATGATCGGCCAGCTCCACGCCGGACCCAGCGCGAGTTCGTTCAGCCAGGTCGTCTCCATCCAGTCGAGGATCGGTCTAATCCAGTTTGGAAGGTTCTCTCCCATCGTTCAATGCTCCCGAAGTGTTTGTCCGACGCTCTCAGCCCATCTGGGGCCATGCGTGAAAATTTGCCAAGCTCGCCGAGCTAGGCCGTGAACCAGTCGCCTGGCAAATAGGCAATGAACCGGCCAGTAATCATCGCGATAGTCCATGCGGCAATCGTCAGCCAGGCCATCAATTTCAGATTCGAGCCGGCCGCGGCTTCCGCATTGCCCGTCGCGAGTGCGGTCTTGATCATCTGCTGCATGATGCCCACGAAAATGGCACCGATGATGACGAAGGCCATCTTGGTCAGAAAGACCTGATGCACGATGAATGTCGTCGCGCTCGCAGCGAAGAGCAGGCCGCCCGAAATGAAGTTGATGATGAATCCTACCCAGGCGTACTTCAGCAGGCGGTAGAGCGAGCTGTAAGGAATGCCGCTGAATAACCCGAGGACGCGGAGACTCAAAACGACGGACAAGCCGACCATGATGGCGAGTCCCAGCGAATGCAGCGTAATCATGATGGGATAGCCGTATGCGGAAACGCGAATGGTCTCCGCAATACCCGTATTCTCAATCCAGGCGATAAAACCCACGCGCTTGCCCCCTATAAGCTGTGTCGTGTCAGGAATGCTTGCTGGCGCGGCTTTTTGTGATTCCTTTGGCCCGCGCCGGCTTGTCTTTGTTAACGTATCATAAGCGCATTGAAACAGCAGGGAAAG
>JASFSD010000032.1:0-12383 GCA_050114575.1 Gammaproteobacteria bacterium
CGTATTCGGCAACGGCGTCGGAACCCGCGTCCTGAGCAAAACCTGAGATCGGACAAAGGGCTAGAAGGGCAATCCCCAGTTTCTTAAAGTCCATTTTCTTTCTACTTATCCCCCGGAGCCGCTCAACCTAGCGTGCGGGCCGGTCAACGTCAAGATCCCGTTAATATACAATGCTTCAGCTCCGGCACGATCGGAGCGGATGGTGCTTCACGGGGGATCAATGAACATCCATGCAAAGCGCGCCGCCGCCGGCGTCTGCGGCGCGGCCGGTCTGCTTCTCGCCGCCGCCGCTTTCGGCCACGGCGTCGAAGGCGACGACCAGGCCTTCATGCTCAACGGGGACGGTCCTTTGATCGGGCCCTATATCTACCTCGGGGCCAAGCACATGGTCACCGGCTACGATCACCTGCTGTTTCTGGCGGGGGTCATGTTCTTTCTCTACCGGCTGCGCGACGTTGCCCTCTACGTGTCATTGTTCGCGGTCGGCCACAGCGTCACGTTGCTCGTCGGCGTCCTGGGCGGGCTGCACGTGAATGCCTATATCGTCGACGCGATCATCGGCCTCTCGGTGGCCTACAAGGCGTTCGAAAACCTGGGCGGGTTTGCGCGGCTCGGGCTCAACCCCGATACCCGGATTGCCGTGCTCGTTTTCGGGTTGTTCCACGGCTTCGGTCTCGCCACCAAGCTGCAGGATCTCGCCATCTCGCCGAATGGCCTGGTCACGAACATGATTTCCTTCAACGTCGGAGTCGAGCTCGGGCAGTTTCTGGCACTCGGCTTCATTCTGCTCGCGCTCAACGCCCTCCGGGCCAGCGGGCAGTTTTTTCGCTTCGCCAGCGCAACGAACGTCGCCATCATGTGCGCCGGATTTCTGTTGATCGGTTACCAGTTGACCGGATACGCAACGGCTTGATCCGCCGCCGTGTGGTAAATTCTCACCGCGATGCCCTGGGCGCGGCATCGTAAAGCCGTGGCTAGGTGGCAGAGTGGTGATGCAGCGGCCTGCAAAGCCGTGTACACCGGTTCGATTCCGGTCCTAGCCTCCATTCGACGAAGAACAAGACCAAACCAGGGGGGGCGCCAGTGACTCGATTCGTTGCCTGCGTCGCATTCTGCCTTTTCATCGGGCCCGCCGTCCTGGCTCAGCCATCTGCGCGGCGCGCCGACAGCCCGGCCGCGGCCCCGGTGCCCGAGACACTCATTGCGCAGGACTATGCACCTGACCTCGTTGCCTCCGGCCGAGGGATCTTTGCGGCGCAGTGTGGTTTCTGCCACGGGCTCGACACCGGCGGGGGTTCCGGCGGCCCGGATCTGACGCGCTCGGATCTCGTCGCCCGCGACGTTCGCGGCGACCTCATCGGCGCGGTGGTTCGCGCCGGGCGGCCGGAGGCCGAAGTGCCGATGCCGGCATTTCCGGCGCTCGGCGGTGACGATCTCGCGGCCGTAGTCGCTTTCGTCCACGACCAGAAGTCCCGCGCCGAGAGTGTCGAGGGCGGGCGCCGCGCCGTCTCGCCGGAAGACGTACAGAGCGGGAATATTCGCGCCGGACGCCGGTTCTTCGAGCGCAACTGCGTCGAGTGCCATTCTGCGGATGGCGACCTCGACGGGATCGCCTCGCGCATGGAAGGGCTCGCGCTCCTGCAGCAGATGCTCTACCCGAGGCCGAGTGGTCCTCGCGCCGCGCGCTCGACACGGAGAGTGGTCGTGACGACGGAGCAGGGCGAGACCGTTGCCGGCCTGCTCGACTACGAAGACGAGTTCTCGCTCGCGCTGATCGATGCCGACGGCCTCTACCACTCCTTTGCGACATCTGAGGTGACGTACGAGGTCGACAACCCGCTCGATCGACACCTCGAGTTGCTGGCGACTTACACCGACGAGGAAATGCACGATGTCGTCACCTATCTGCATACGCTGCGCTAGGCAGCGGGGGGCTCGACGATGAGGTTGCGAGTGGTGCAATCGTTCGCGCTGAGCGGACTGGTCGCGTTCGCTCCGCAGTTACCGGCACAGGGCGGTTCCGGGCTCGATCCGTCGGAGCTGCTCGACCCGCCTCCCGATTCCTGGCCGACCTATCACGGTGATTACACGGGCAATCGTCATAGTGCTCTGGCCTACATCACGCCCGAGAACGTGCATACGCTCGGCCTTGCCTGGGTCTTTCAAACCAATCCGGCGCAAACGGTAAAAGCCACGCCCATCGTGCGTGATGGTGTCATGTACCTCGCCGCGCCCGATAACCTGTGGGCGCTAGACGCGCGAACGGGGCGCCAGATCTGGCGCTACCGCTATCCGCAGAACGCGGGTTTCCACATCGGCCACCGCGGCGTCGCCCTGCATGACGATTCCGTTTTTCTGACGACCCCCGACGCGCATCTGCTGTCGATCGATACCCGCGACGGCAGCCTGAACTGGAACGTCGAGATCGCAGATTCCGACCGCGGTTACTGGTCGACGAATGCACCCCTCGTGGTCGGCGACCACCTGCTGGTCGGCGTATCGGGCGACTTCGACAACCTGCCGGGAATTCTGAGATCGTTCGATCCGGATACGGGCGAGCTGCAGTGGACCTTCTTCAGCACACCGCCGCCCGGCACGCCGGGCTCGATCAGCGGTGGGGCCACGGGCGGACAGATGTGGATGACGGGCACTTACGACCCGGAGCTCGAACTCGTCTACGTCGGCACCGGCAATCCGACACCCGTGCTGAATGGCGAGTCGCGCCCCGGCGACAACAAGTGGACCGGCAGCATCGTCGCTCTCGATCCGGATACGGGCGAGCTGGCCTGGGGATTTCAGGTTTCACCGCACGATACTCACGACTGGGATGCAGCCGAGGTGCCGGTGCTCATCGATGCCGAATTCGACGGTGAGCAGCGTCGGCTGTTGCTGCAGGCTTCGCGTAACGGCTACTTCGTCGTGCTCGACCGCACGACCGGAGAGAATCTGCTGACGCGGCCGTTCGCCAGGGTCAACTGGGCTCTGAGAACCGCCGCGGACGGCCGCCCGATCCCGAATCCGGATAAGGAGCCAGCGCGCGACGGCCGGCTGGTCTCACCGGACGAGGGCGGCGCGACCAACTACCGGTCCCCGAGCTTCGACCCCGAAACGGGTTTTCTGATCGTCAGCGCCGCCGACGCGTATGCGCTTTACTTCTACAAGCCCGAACATGGCGATTACGGCTGGGCGGGGGCGAGCCCGGGTGTGTACAGCCATGGCTTTCTCCGGGCGATCGATTATCGGACCGGCGAGATTCGCTGGGAGAAGGATCTCTTCGGTGGGGCCGGCGCCGCCGGAGTCCTGACCACGGCGACAGGTGTCACCTTCACCGGCGACTCCGCCGCGAGCGCGATGGCGCTGCGGACACGCGACGGTGCCACGCTCTGGCATTCGCGCATCGGCCGGGTCGGCAATTCGCCGATCACCTACGAGCTCGACGGACGGCAATACGTCGTCATGGGTGGAGGCAGCGCGCTCTATGCCTTTACGCTGCCGAATCGGCTCGTTTCCGACTGAATCGAAGGAGCATGAGGCAGGCATGAAGACAATCAAGGGCCCGGCACTTTTTCTCGCGCAGTTTGCGGGTGATGAGCCGCCATTCGATTCCTGGGACTCGATCACCCGGTGGGCCGCCGACTGCGGCTACATCGGAGTCCAGGTGCCAAGCTGGGACGCCCGGTTGTTCGACCTGGACCAGGCGGCCGAATCACAGACTTACTGCGATGAGCTCAGAGGCGTCGCCGAAGCCAACGGCGTTGCCGTGACCGAGCTTTCGACCCATCTGCAAGGGCAGCTCGTCGCCGTGCATCCTGCCTACGACGAGCCTTTCGATGGCTTTGCTGCACCGGAGGTCAGAGGTAACCCGGCAGCCCGCACTGAATGGGCCGTCGATCAGGTCAAGAAGTGCCTGACGGCATCGCAGAAGCTAGGCCTGAATGCCATGGCGACCTTCTCCGGCGCTCTCGCCTGGCCGTACTTTTATCCATGGCCGCAACGGCCGGCCGGACTGATCGAGACGGCCTTCGACGAGCTTGCCAGCCGCTGGCAGCCCATTCTCGAGCATGCCGAGGATTGCGGCGTCGACGTCTGCTACGAGATTCATCCGGGCGAAGACCTGCACGACGGCGTGACCTACGAGATGTTCTACGAGCGCACCGGCCGGCATGCGCGTGCCTGCATGCTCTACGATCCGTCGCACTACGTGCTGCAGTGCCTCGACTATCTCGAGCACATCGACATCTACCACGACCGCATCCGCATGTTTCACGTCAAAGATGCCGAGTTCAATCCGACCGGGCGCCAGGGCGTCTACGGCGGCTACCAGAGCTGGGTCGATCGCGCCGGGCGGTTTCGATCGACCGGGGACGGTCAGGTGGACTTCGGTGCCGTATTCTCGAAGTTCGCTGCCTGCGATTTCGACGGCTGGGCCGTGGTCGAGTGGGAGTGCTGTCTCAAGCACGCCGAGGACGGTGCCCGCGAAGGGGCCGCCTTCGTCCGCGACCACATCGTTCGAGTGACCGACAAGGCGTTCGACGACTTCGCCGATGCCGGCACGGACGAAGCGGCGAATCGCCGCATCCTCGGGCTCGACGCTTAGGGTTCTTTACCGATGACCATCGAGGGCAGGACAGCGCAGCGAACACCGAGAATTCGGCTCGGCATGGTCGGCGGCGGCACGGGCGCATTCATCGGTGCCGTCCACCGTATCGCGGCACGTCTCGACGATCGGTACGAGCTCGTCGCCGGTGCTCTGTCCTCGACGCCGGAGCGCGCTCGCGAGTCGGGCGCCGAGCTCGGGCTCGATCCCGCCAGGGTCTATGACGACTACCGCCACATGGCGATTCGGGAAGCCCGGCTCAAGCAGGGGATCGAGGCCGTAGCCATCGTGACCCCGAATCATCTGCACTACCCGGTGGCGAGAGAGTTCCTGAAGCGCGGCATTCACGTGATCTGCGACAAACCGCTGACGGCGACGCTGAAGGACGCCAGGAAGCTCGCCGCGCTCGTGGAGAAGAGCGAGGCGCTGTTCGTGCTGACGCACAACTACACCGGCTACCCGATGATCCGTCAGGCCAGGGAGATGATCCGCGCCGGCGATCTCGGCGAGCTACGGTTGATCCAGGTCGAATACGTTCAGGACTGGCTCGCAGAGCCGCTCGAAGAGACCGGCCAGAAGCAGGCCGCATGGCGCACCGATCCCGCACAATCCGGCGCCGGCGGATCGACCGGGGACATCGGCACTCACGCCCATAATCTGGCCGAGTTCGTGTCGGGCCTCAAGGTCGAGGAGCTCGCGGCGGATGTGCACACCTTCGTCGATGGCCGTCGGGTCGACGATAACGCGCACGTACTGCTGCGCTTCGAGGGCGGGGCCAGGGGCATGCTCTGGTGCAGCCAGATCGCGCCTGGGCATGAGAACGGGCTCTGCCTCCGAATCTACGGCACCCACGGTGGCCTGCGCTGGGCCCAGGAGGACCCGAACTACCTGACCCTCTCTCCCCTCGGTCAGGAACCGAGACTCATCACGCGCGGTGGCGCAGGGTCCGGTGAAGCGTCGGCGCGATTGACGCGCACGCCGGCGGGTCACCCGGAAGGCTACCTCGAGGGATTCGCCAACATCTACACCGAGGCGGCCGACGCGATCGTGGCTGCGCGCGAGGGTGGCGGGAAGTCCGAACAAGCGCTGTTTCCGGGTGCGGAAGAGGGCGTTCGCGGCGTCGCCTTCGTCGCGGCCTGTATCGCTTCCTCCCGACGCAACGGAGCCTGGGTCAGGCTCTGACGAACCGCAACTGGGCCTCGTGCCCGCCGCAGGCTATGATCGCGCAATCCCCCGAGCCCGGGTGGCGGAATTGGTAGACGCAGCGGACTTAAAATCCGCTGGCTGAAAAGCCGTGCCGGTTCGAGTCCGGCCCCGGGCACCACCCGACTGACGGGTGTTCAGCTCTCGACTGACCCATTCCTGTAACAAAACCATTATCGGGCTTTAACAGACCCGCAATATTGCCGTGCTCCACTAATGCCGGACGATAAACATTCGGGGCACATGAGCAAATCAATCCTTCTCGTCCATGCCGATAATCGCGTTCAGCAGGACGTCAGAGCACTGCTTACGGGCAACGGCTTTCGCCTGTCCCATACCCGAGAGCTCAGTCTGACCGATCTCGGTACGCTAGATGCCGCACTGATCGGTTGGGACGCGCTGAAACCGGTGTCGGAATCACTGCTCTGGCTCAAACGCAATGCCGCAGGACCCGAAGTTCGAGTGATCGTACTCGCGGAGCAGACTGATTACGCCGCGGCCGTCCGGTCGCTGGATTACGGCGCCGACGACTGTATACGCGTGCCGCTGCAAGGAGACGAGCTGCTGATCCGGCTCAATGCCTGCCTTTCGCGGCCCCAGGTGCCGCTCAAGGACGACAAGCTTTCGGCAGGGCCGATCATTCTCGATCGACGCCTGCATCGCGTTTCCGTCAACGACGAACACCTCGTTCTCGCGCCGACGGAGTTCCGGCTGCTCGCCTTCCTGCTCGAGAACCAGGGCCGTGTGTTCAGCCGGAACGAGCTTCTCACGCGCGCCTGGTCGCGCAACGTAAAGGCGGGGCATCGAACAGTCGATGTGCATGTACGGCGCCTCCGGCAGCAGCTCGAGCCGTTTCGCTGTGAAGACATGATCCAGACCGTGCGGGGCTTCGGTTACAGGCTGCGTGCCGATGATCGCGTCGGCAGCAGCTGAATGCGTGTAACAAAACCGAAATCTTGTCTTCACATTTCGTCAACAGAACGTCTTTAAGGTCTCGCTTCAGATGTTCCTGTTAATACCCCGAGTCCTTGCTTCGAGGACGAGATCTAGAAAAGGTGTATCGATGCCTCGTGACCATGGGTTCAGATTGAGACTCCCGTTGAAAAGCCTTCCTCTTGCCGTGTTGGCGGCTGTCAGTAACGCAGCGATGGGCGCTGATGAGCTGACGGTTCAGGTACAGCGAGACGGCATCGCTGCGGAAGGGCTCGAGGTAACTCTCGATGGCGAAGTCAGCCAGCCCGTTGGCGGTAACGGCCTCGTCGTGTTTGATCTCGATGCAGGGCAGCACTCCATCCAGGTCACGGAATCCGGTAGCACTTTGCATACCTTTCGGTTCTCCGCTGCAAGCGATCAGCTCGCCGATATTTCGGTGGACCTGTCGGATCCCGATTCACCGATGGTGGCCGTGGAGTCTTACAACACCACGGAGACGGCCGAGCAACTGGTTGCGGCAGCAACAGGTTCCGTCCAGGGCAGGGTCACTTCCGCAGGCCAACCGGTTGCCGGAGCAACGGTTCAACTGATCAACGGCTTGACACGAACTGCGGAAACAGACGCAAACGGCGAGTTTTCACTCAATGCTCCCCGCGGCATCTATTCGCTCGTCGTGAGTCAGGATGGCCTCGGCAGAACGGAGGTTTCCGACTTCCGCATCGTCGCCAATGCCATTCTGGGTTCGGATGTCGAACTCCGCAGCGCCGATGTCGCAAGCAGCGCCGGCCCCATGGAAGAGGTCATCGTCGTGGGCTCCGCGCTCGTCGGTGGACAGCAGGATGCCGAGCGATTCTCCGTGGAGATCGTCGACGCACTCGACTACGAGCAGATTGCCCGCTTCGGCGATTCCGATATAGCGGCGTCGGTCCTTCGCATACCTGCGGTCACGCTTCAGGACGACAAGTTCGTGTTCGTACGCGGTCTCGGCGGACGCTATATCTCGACCAGCCTCAATGGCGCCGCGATGCCGAGCACGGACCCCTCGAAGCGGACTGTGCCGCTCGACATTTTTCCGAGCAGCATGGTCGAGCAGCTCGACGTCAGCAAGAGCTTCATCGCCTCGATGTCGGGCGAAAGCACGGGCGGTGAGATCGCCATTGAAACGCGAACTTTCCCGAACGAATCGGATGGCAAGTTTTCGATTGCCATCGGCTACCGCAACGGACTGACCGGCAGCGACGTCTTGACCGACCCGCTGAGCGGCGATATCGATTGGCTCGGTATCGACGATGGTGCACGTAACCGGCCACCAGTCGCATTGGGCGTATCCCACGCCCTCGACGCCCAGAGCGCGTACACGACGGACGACCTCTACGGGCCGGATGTCCGGCAGGAGCTGGGACGGCTGGGAGGTGAGGCGATACAGAACGGCTTCGACCCCGTACGCGAGAGCGCGTCCCCCGATGTCGCAATGAGCGTCAGTTACGGCGATTTGTATCAAATCGACAATATCGACGCCGACTTTGGCTTTTTCGTCGCAGCGAGCCTCAAGAACGACTGGAAACAGAAGGACGAGGGTATCCGCCGCACCTATATCGGCGCCGGCGACGAGCTGACCACGCTCGATGACTTCACGTTTGTGGAGCACAGCAACGACATCGACATGCATGGGCTCCTGGCACTCGGCCTGAACCGCGGCCGAAGCAGCTACGAAGCCAACACGATTCTGACACGATCGACTACGCAGTCGGTCCGCCGCGAAGAGGGAATCGACGGCGACGAGCTCAACCCATCGGTACGTGTTTCACTGGAATGGGAAGAGCGCCAGTATCTCTCGCAACAGTTCTCGGGCAGCCACATCCTGGGCGAGCGCGACCAGTGGTCCGTGGATTGGCAGGGAACCGCGAGCAGAGCGGATCGATACGCGCCGGACAGACGCGACGCCCGCTTCGATGTACTGGACGGCGACGGAATCTTCGATCTACGTTCAGGCAATCTGGTCCGCCGCTACGACGAGCTCGCAGACCAGAACTTCGACATTTCGACCGACGTGCAACACGTGTTCGTAGACAGTCGATCGCAGGCTGCCTTCAGCTTCGGCATGCACGCCATCGACCGGCAACGCGATTCCGACTCCGACAGCTATGGTTTTCAGGGCGGACTGATAGGCGTCGAGACCGATGCGCCCAACCTGGATGTCAATGATGTAATCAATGACGACACGATCACGGGCGACCCATCGACCGGCTTCACGTTCCAGGACAAGACCCAGCCGAGTGACAGCTACGAGGCCGATATGACACTGAACAGTGTCTACGCGTCTTACGATGCGCTCTTCGCCGACAAGTTCCAGATCGTGCTCGGAGTTCGCTACGAAGACTTTGAGCAGATTACGGATACCTTCAGTCCGCAGGGAGCACAGCTTCCAGTACGCTCGACGCTGGCGGACGCCTCGACGCTGCCCTCCTTGACATTCAACTGGCTCGGAGCAGGCGACAGCCAGATCAGGTTCTCGGCATCAGAAACCGTCGCACGACCCGACTTCAAAGAGACCTCGAACGCGACCTTCTTCGACCGAGAGTTCAACTTTCGGGTCCGCGGCAATCCCTTGCTGCGCGTGTCGAACGTCAGAAACTACGACGTTCGCTGGGAGAGATATTTTTCGGGCCAGGAATCGCTGAGCGTGGCGTTGTTTCACAAGGACATGGACAACCCCATCGAACGGGTCGTACAGCCGGCTTCCGGGACAGCCGGGAACTCGCGCACTTTCCAGAACGCCGAGGCCGCGACAGTCAGTGGCCTGGAAATCGATGTCAGGAAGGATTTCTCGCTCAACGAGTCGTTCACCAAGAGCCTCTATTTCGCCGCGAATGCAAGCGTGATCGATTCGGAAGTGACGCTCGTAGGTGGCGAGACCCGCGCGCTGCAAGGGGCCCCCGATTACAGCTTCAACCTGATTCTCGGGTACGACGATATTTCTAACGGGCAGGAGCTCACGCTGCTGTTCAATCAGAGTGGCGACACGATCGTGGACGTCGGCATTTCCGGTCAGCCCGACATCATCGAGACACCGCGCCTCGTGGTGGATCTCAACTACCGCTACTACATCAACGACAGCCTAACGCTGAGGATCAAAGTCGAGGATCTGTTGAATTCGGACGTCGAGTTCACACAGGGCGGACGCGTGTTCCAGAAATACAACGTCGGCCAGCGACTGCAAGCGGCAGTCGAGTGGAGTTTCTAGTTGCCACACCCCGAATGTGGCCGGTTTGGCGAACGCAATCATAAGTAATTGACCATTAGGAGTATTCGAATGAAAAGGAAAGGGCTGTCGCTTGCATCGACGCTGATCGCCGCCGCTGTGGGCCTGTACGGCTGCACCGAGGGTGACGAGGCAGTAATCAATATCACCAGCACTGAAGCGGCTGGTGGGGGTTCGACCGGAACGACCGACAACCCCACGTCGGTGTGCCCGGATTGGACTCTGGCGAGGCCGCAGCAGGATGATGGCAAGGACGTTTGCCAACTGCCGGCGCAAATACTTTCGGACCGGACGCTGACGTCCGACAAAGTGTGGTTCATGGCCTCACGAGTGACGGTCGGCAACGGCAACAGTGAGATGTCCGTTATCGAAGGAACGCTTGCCGATACGACGCCTGTTCTGAACGTCGTCTTGACGATCGAGGCCGGCACTGAAATCAAGGGGCGAACCGACAGCTTCGCCAACCTGATCATCACGCGCGGTTCGAGGATTGAAGCGAACGGCACAGGCGCGCTGCCGATTGTCTTCAGCTCCGACGATGAAGGTTACGATGGCACCGGCGAATGGGGTGGCCTGATCCTTCACGGCTACGCCAAGCACAACGAATGCCTGCTTGCCGACGAGAACGCCGTCGCCTGCAACATCGACTCCGAGGGCGAGTCCGGCTTTGCCGGCGGATACTCCGACGATGACAGCAGCGGTACGTTGCGGTATGTCATCGTCGCGGAAGGCGGCTTCGAGTTCGATATCGGTGACGAGATCAACGGCATTTCGATGGTCGGTGTCGGCAGTGGCACCACGCTGGACTACATCCAGGTCCACGGTAACGCCGACGATGGTGTCGAGTTCTATGGCGGAACCGTCAGTGCCAGCCATCTAGTCCTGACGAACAACCTCGACGACACGGTGGACTGGGACGAGGGCTGGCAGGGCAACCTGCAGTATGTGCTCGCGATTCAGGGTGCCGACACGACCGGAAATGCGATAGAGGCCGACAGCGCCGGCAACATCAGTGAGATGTTCTGGTCCAAGCCGACAATTGCGAATGGGACCTTCATCGGCAATGGCTCTAAAGACACGCTGGCCGTTTTCAAGGCCTCGTCGGGCGGCTTCATTCATCACTCGGTGTTTACCTTCGATGCCGGAGTCGGTGGGGCGACGACATGTTTCGACTCCACCTCCGCGGGACCTGACGAGATTCTGGAGGGCACCAACAACGTCGGTGACTGCGATGCATCGGGCGATATCACGATTCTCGCAGCGCCGATCGCCGATGTTGCACTCGATGCAACCTATGCGAGCCAGGCAGCCGAAGCGGCGGCCGTAGGCACTCTCGATGTGGCTGCCTACAATGCACTCAATCTCGAGAGCGTTGCCGATCCGGGCTTCTTCGATGCCACCGACTATGCAGGAGCGGTCGATCCGGCCGGTGACGACTGGTGGGCTGGCTGGACTCTCGAGGGCACCCTCTGATCGGCGATCTCGTTCTGATTCGGTCTATCGACTGACCTCTGAACCGGCCCCGGGCACTTCGTACCCGGGGCCGGAATCCCTAGAAGCTTCCAGGACGTCCCCAGCGTCGACTTACTGCGCTGGCTTCCACTCCGATTCCATCCCGGGTCTCCACCGACCTCGACCGAGGTTGCTCGACTGGCTGATTCGACAGGCCGGATTCAAGTACAACTTCCGCCAGCAACCCAGGACCGGGAACCGACATCGGTGTCGGCCCCGGCCTTAGGTTTTCCGCCGTTGGTCGTGCGAGAATTCGTGCTCAGCGCAGAAATGGCACGAATAACGCTCGCCGAATACTCAGGAATAACAGAAGCTTGCTTTTACTAGCTAGAAAACGTCTTCGGCCTCGGCAAGTCTATGCGGGGCCGATGTGCGATGCAAACGGGGCCGCACGATGACCGCCAACACGCGCTGCCTCGAGCTCTCCGATGTCGCGCTGACTCGCGGTGAGCACCGGCTCGTTGCCGGCCTGAGCTTCACGGCGCAGCCCGGACAGCTCGCGCTCGTGATGGGTCCGAACGGCAGCGGCAAGACGACACTGTTGCGGACGATCGCCGGGCTTGCCCCGCCCGAGTCAGGATCGATCCAATACGGCGGCCGCTCCATCGCGGAATTTGACGCGCAGGACCGTGGCCTCTTGGCCTACCAGAGCCACCACGAAGGCCTGAAAAAGGACCTGACTGTAGAAGAAAATCTGCGATTTCTCAGTGGTATAAAGGAAAGTTCTGAGAGTTTATCTGAGGTATTGAGGGGCGTTGGCCTCGAACCGTTCCGGTCGCGTGCCGTGCGCCACCTGTCTGCCGGGCAAAAGCGCCGTGCAGCGCTAGCTGCACTCAGGCTCAGCGGCGCCCGGCTCTGGCTGCTCGACGAGCCTTT
>JASFSD010000033.1:0-12273 GCA_050114575.1 Gammaproteobacteria bacterium
TGATGGCCGTTTCGACGGCTTCGGCTCCGGTGTTCATTGGCAGCGCGGCATGCATGCCGGTGACGGCCGAGAGTTGTTCGAGAAAGGGGCCCATCCGATCGTTGTGCACGGCCCGTGACGTCAGCGTCAGCTTTCCTGCCTGCTCGACGAGCGCCTCGATGATCCGCGGGTGCCGATGGCCCTGATTCAGCGACGAGTAGGCGCTGATGCAGTCGAGATAGCGCCGGCCTTCGACGTCGAAGGCCCAGACGCCTTCGCCGCGGCTGACTACGACAGGCAACGGTGCGTAATTCGGGGCTGCGTGTCGCTCAGTGAGTCCGATGAGATCGGCGCTGGACGGTGAATGGCTGGTCATCGTCTGCATTCTAGCGAGAGTGCCGGGCTAGCTGTCTAAAATACGAATAGGAACGATTTGCAAGTAGGAATCATTCTCGTTACCATTGCGCCCTCGAGAATGACGAAGGATCTGTCGTACCCGTGAATGTGAAACTTGCGGCGCTGCCGCTCGGTCTCGTCGCCACAGGAGTGTTGGCGCAGGACGTCAGCCTGGAGGCGCTGCTCGAGCTGATCGAGTCGCAGGAGATGCGTATCGCCGAGCTTGAGCGCAGGCTCGATCAGACCGGCGACGAGCTCGAAGCGACAGTCGATTTCGTCGAGGCGCTCGAGCCTGCAACTCGAGCCGATGCCACGACGATCGGCGGGTACGGCGAGCTGCACTACAACAATCTCGATGCGAGCGATGCGTCGAATGATCTCGACGAGATCGATTTCCACCGTTTCGTCCTGTTCGTCTCGCACCGACTCAGCGATCGGATCCAGTTCAGCAGTGAGATCGAGATCGAGCATTCGCTGGCAGGCGACGGCGCGCCGGGCGAGATCGAGCTCGAGCAGGCCTATGTCGACATTGCGCTGAAGGATTCGCTGCGCGCAAAGGCCGGTCTGTTCCTGTTGCCAATCGGTTTCCTGAATGAAACGCACGAGCCGCCGACGTTCTACGGCGTCGAGCGCAACAATGTCGAGAACGTCATCATCCCAACCACGTGGTGGGAAGCAGGGGGCGGCTTCAGCGGTGACCTCAAGAACGGGATCGGCTGGGACGTCATGATGCACTCGGGTCTCGAGATGCCGACGTCAGGCGGCAGCGCTTTCCGCGTCCGCAGCGGACGGCAGAAGGTCGCCGAGGCCATTGCCGACAACTGGGCCTACACCGCACGCCTGCGGTATGCGGGCTTGCCGGGTCTGGAGCTGGGAGCGTCGCTGCAGTATCAGTCCGATCCGAGTCAGGTCGCCGGCGATGGGCTCGATTCCGGTCGTTTGTTCTCGGCCAATCTGAGCTATGAAATCGACAAGTTCATGATCAAGGCGCTCTATGGGTCGTGGCGCTTTCAGGGCGCGGCCGTCGAAGCGGCCGGGGCCGACAGACAGGACGGCTGGTTCGTCGAGCCCAGCTACCGGCTCAACCCGCGCTGGGGGCTGTTTGCGCGGTACGAGGAGGTCGAAGGCGCCCGGGCCGTCGACCAGTTCAGTGAAGCGGGAGCCGGATTCAACTTCTGGCCGCACCCCAGCGTCGTCCTGAAGTTCGACTACCGGCAGCGCGATCTGGACCAGCCCGCACTCGCCGGCAACGATTTCGACGGCTTCGATCTCGGCATCGGGTATCAGTTCTGATGGCACTGCGGGAGGCCGGTCTGGGCGCGCTTCTGGCTTGTGCTGCGGTCATGGTGCCGCAAACGCTGCCGGCGTCACCGGGGAACTATCTCAGCACCGATGAATTTCTCGAAACGGCGTTCGCCGGGGCGGAACCTCTGCCTGCGAGGCTCATAATCGATTCGGGAGTGAGAGCCGAGATCGAGGAGATTCTCGGTCATGAGTTCGCGCGCCTGCGCCTGCGTTACTGGGAGCATGGCGGGATCACTGCGTGGGTACTCGAAGAAGTCGGCAAGACGGAGCCGATTACGATCGGAGTCGCGGTCGAAGCGGGGAGGGTAAGGAGCGTCCGGGTGCTGACGTTTCGCGAGTCCCGCGGCTGGGAAATCCGCCATCCCTTCTTCACGGATCAGTTTCGGGGCGCCATGCTCCACGCGGGGCACGGGCTCGATCGGCCGATAGATGGAATTACCGGTGCGACGTTGTCCGTCGCGGCCATGAACAAAGTCGTCCGAATCGCGCTGCTGCTCGACGGTCGCGTGCGCGCTGCCCGTGAAGCCCCTACGATCGCGCGTAATTAGGCCCTTACGCAAGCTGCATCGCTGGCTTGGCGTCGGCGCTGCCGCGTTCCTTACGCTGCTCGCGGCAACCGGCGTCCTGCTGAATCATTCGAACTCGCTCGGCCTCGACACACGATTCCTGGCCAACGGCTGGCTGCTCGACCACTACGGCGTCGGGCTGCCTGAAATGCAAGCGAGCTTCGACGTGGCAGGCCGCCGGGTCACCCAGCTGGGCGAGCAGCTCTACCTCGATGCGTCCCCGATAAGGCTCGCACTGCCCGAGCTGCTCGGAGCGGTCGAGCTCGATGGCTACGTGGCGGTCGCAAGCGTCGGCGAGCTCGTCGTCCTGACGCCGGCCGGCGAGGTGCTGGAGCGCTGGCCGCTCGAGACCGAGGTCGGCAACGGGCTCGACGCGATTGCGAGTACCGATTCGGGGATCGTCCTCAAGACCGAGCAGGGGCTCTACCTGTTCGACTTCGAGGCTGCCGCGGTCGAGAAATTCGACGGCGGTGGCACCGCATTCGATTGGGCCGACGCCTCCGTTCCTGGTCCGGAGTTGGCCGCTGCGATCGAGGCAGACTATCGCAGTCGGGTCCTGAGCCTGGAACGATTGTTGCTGGATGTGCACAGCGGGCGCCTCGCGGGCCTGTCCGGCGTCATCATCGCGGACCTGGCCGCGGCGGCTGTCCTGTTCCTGGCGGTCAGCGGTTTCATCATGTGGATGCGCCGTTAGAATTCGGTCCTTCGAAGGTCGACTACAATGCCCTATGCAAGAAAACGCCACTGCGCGGGACAGTGACAGCGCAGGCTCCATCTCCGTTCTTCTGATTCTTTTTGGCGGCGTCTTTCTGGGCGCGCTCGATATCGCCATCGTCGGACCGGCACTGCCCGCGATCGAGGCCGAATTCGCGCTCGGGTCGCGGCAGACCGCTGCGATATTTTCCGTATACATTCTGTTCTCCCTGCTGAGTGCGCCCTTACTCGCTTCGCTTTCCGACCGACGCGGGAGGCGCAGCGTCTACGTCGGGTGTCTGCTCCTGTTCGGCTCGGGTTCACTGCTGGTGGCCATGGCGAGTTCGTTCGAGGCGCTGCTCATCGGCCGGGCGATACAGGCCATCGGTGCAGGCGGCACGCTCCCCGTTGCGAGCGCGGTCGTCGCCGACACCTTTCCGGTCGAGCGGCGCGGCAAGGCGCTGGGCTTGATCGGCGCCGTGTTCGGCCTTGCATTCGTCATCGGGCCGCTGGTCGGTTCGTTTTTTCTGCAGTGGAGCTGGCGCTGGCTGTTCGTCGTCAATCTGCCGCTGGTCGTGGTGCTGACCGCGTCATCGCTGGTTCTGCTCGAGGACCGCCCGTCGCTTCAGGCCGCAGCCTTCGACTGGGCCGGGACCGCCTTGCTCGCCCTCGGCCTCAGCAGTCTGGCCATCGGCGCAGTTCGTCTCGACTACGGGGGCGACAATCTGCTCGGGATCGGTACGACGTCGGTCGTCGCATTCGGGCTCGCCGCCTGCCTCCTGTATGCCTTCTGGAAGGTCGAGCTGAGGGCCGAGTCACCGGTCGTCTGGCCCAATCTGCTGCGTTCACGGCAGATGCGCATCATCTGCGCGCTGGGGCTCGCCACGGGTCTGGTCGAGGCCAGCATGGTCTTTCTTCCGACCCTCGCTGTCAGCGCGCTCGACGTTTCTCCCAGCCGCGCCAGTTTCATGCTGCTGCCACTCGTAGCCGCGCTGATTGCAGGTTCGGTGCTTGCCGGTGCCACGCTCGACCGAGTGGGCGTCAAGCCCGTGGTGCTCGGGGGTATGGCGCTGACCGTTCTCGGCCTTTGCCTGTTCAGTCTGCTACCGCTCGGCACGGCGACATTCTACGCCGCCGGCATCACGGTCGGACTGGGGCTTTCGTCATTGCTCGGTGCGCCGCTGCGATATGCTGCGCTCGAGGAAGGTGGTGCATCGGAGCGCGGCGCCAGCCAGGGCCTGTTGACGGTCTGCCTCAGTGTGGGCCGCCTGTTCGGCTCTTCGGTGACGGGTGGCATAGCAGCCGGTGCCGCGAGCTCCGTGCTGGGGTATCGTCGAGCCATGCTGGTCATCGCGATCGCAGGGGCTGTCGCACTCGTGGCGAGCCTGAGGCTGCGAGGTCGATGAGGCCCGCTGGCATTCGTGAAATAATATCCGCATGAATTCCGATTGGATTGCCCCTTCGATTCTCGCAGCCGATTTTGCTCGACTCGGCGATGAAGTGCTGGCCGTGATCAGGGCCGGTGCCGATGTGATTCATTTCGACGTCATGGACAACCACTATGTGCCGAATCTGACGATCGGCCCACCCGTATGTGATTCCCTGCGGCGCTTCCTCGACCGCGAAGGTGTCGAGGCGGGTATCGATGCGCACTTGATGATAGATCCCGTCGATGCGCTGATTCCGCGATTCGTCGATGCCGGTGCCGCCATCATCAGTTTTCATCCGGAGACCTGCACCGACGTTGCCGCGTCCCTGGCCTCGATTCGAGAAGCCGGTTGCATGGCCGGACTGGTATTCAATCCGGATGTGCCGCTGACGGGTCTCGAAAGCTGGCTCGAGCAACTCGACCTGGTGCTGCTGATGTCGGTGTTTCCTGGTTTCGGCGGGCAGACCTTCATCGACGCCACGTTGCCGAAGATCGAGCAGGCAAGGGCCCTCATCGATGCACGGCGCGGAAGTATCAGGCTTGAAGTCGATGGCGGGCTGACGGTCGCCAATGTCGGGGCAGTCGCTGCCGCCGGTGCCGACACCTTCGTCGCGGGCTCGACGATCTTCGGCAGCGAGGATTACGGCGAAACGATCGCTGCAATGCGCCACGAGATTTCGGCAGCGCGCAGCGCCTGATCACTCCTGTTTCACCTGGGCGGGGCCGGCGATGAGGCGCTGCGGTGCTTCTGGTATGCTCCCGGCCCCCGGATTGCTAGGAGATGCCCTCAATGGGCTGGATCGTTCATAAATTTGGCGGCTCGAGCCTGGCCGATTCGGATTGCTTCCGCCGGGTAGCGGCGATCGTGCAACGCGGCGCCGGGTCGCCGCGCGCCGTTGTCGTTTCGGCGATGGGCGGCATGACCGATCAGCTTTTCGGCATCATCGACATCGCCGCCCGTGGAGACGACGTCAAAGACGCAATCGCCGCAATTCGCGAGCGGCAGGCGGGAACAGCAGCCGAGCTGCTCGAGTCGGCGGCCGCGGAGTCTTACGTTGCCGACCTCGACCGGGACCTCGCCGATATCCAGAACGTGCTCGATGCATTGTCGCTCGTTCGATCCGCCTCCCATCGCAGTCGTGATCTGATTTCCGGCTACGGCGAAATCTGGTCGGCACGACTGCTGGCAGCATACGTGGCCCAGGAAGAGGGTGCCGGGAGCGACGTGCGTTTCGTCAATGCCCGGGAGGTCGTGGTCATCGAGCACGGCGAGATGGGGCCAATCGTGCGCTGGGAAGAGTCGGGCAGGAAATGCAACGAGGTCGTCTCGCCTGCGGAGCCCGGTATCCGGATCGTGACCGGCTACATCGCATCCGACGAGGCCGGCCTGCCGACGACGCTCGGCCGCAACGGCAGCGATTTTTCGGCATCCATTCTGGCCAGCCTCCTGAGTGCGGAAGCCGTCAACATCTGGACGGATGTGGATGGCGTGATGAGCGGTGACCCGCGCCTGGTTCCGGAAGCGACAGTAATCGACGAGCTGACCTACAACGAGGCGATGGAGCTCGCGTATTTCGGCGCCAAGGTCATCCATCCACAGACCATGGCTCCGGCGATCGCCGGCGGCATCCCGATCCATATCCGCAACACCTTCAATCCGGATCATCCGGGCACCCGAATCGCAGCCACTGCGGCACAGCGCGACGAGGTGGTCAAAGGCGTCAGCGCTTTCGACGGTGTCGCACTGATCAACCTCGAGGGGGCCGGCATGATCGGCGTGCCGGGTACGGCCGACCGGCTGTTCGGTGCGCTCCGGGATGCCGGGATATCCGTCATGATGATTTCGCAGGGCAGCTCGGAGCACTCGATCTGCTTCGCCGTGCGCGAGGACAAGGCCGAGTCCGTGCGTGAAGTCGTCGAGAGAGCTTTCGCCGTCGAGCTAGCGCAGGGACAGGTGCAGCGAGTCGAAGTCACGTCGGCGTGCGCGATCATTGCCGTGGTCGGTGACGGCATGTCGGGCCTCCCGGGAAGCGCCGGAAAGTTTTTTCGCACCCTCGGCAATTCCGGGATCAATGTCAGGGCCATTGCTCAGGGAGCGTCCGAACGCAATATTTCGGCCGTGATCGGGGCCAGGGACATGACCAAGGCGCTCAGAGCCGTTCACAGCAGCTTCTATCTCTCGGCAAAGACGGTGTCCATCGGTATCGTCGGTCCGGGTTCCGTCGGTGGCGCGCTGATCGACCAGATTGCAGCGGCGAGCGACAGGCTGCGAGAGCGCTTCAAGCTCGATCTCAGAGTGAGGGCAATCGGCACCAGCCGCCGGATGTGCCTGGGTCAATCCCGAATCGAACTCGGCGACTGGCGCGGTCGACTCGATGCCGGCGAGGCGATGAGCATCGAGGCATTTGCCGACCACGTTCAGGCCGACTATCTACCGCATGCGGTCCTGATCGACTGCACGGCAAGCCAGGAGGTCGCCGATCGTTATCTCGACTGGCTGGGCCGCGGCATTCACGTGATTACGCCGAACAAACGTGCTCACAGCGGGCCGATCGAAACCTACGCCGAGCTCAAGCGTGTCGCTCACGCCTCGAACACGCACTTTCTTTACGAGGCCACCGTCGGGGCCGGGCTGCCGGTCATAAATACGCTGCAGGACCTCGTCGAGACCGGCGATGACATCGAGAAGATCAGCGGGATCTTCTCGGGAACGCTGGCGTATCTGTTCAACGTCTTCGATGGCACGAAAGCGTTCTCGGCCATCGTTCGCGACGCCAACGACAAGGGCTTCACGGAACCCGATCCTAGAGACGACCTGTCGGGCATGGACGTCGCCCGCAAGGCCGTGATTCTCGCGCGTGAATCCGGACTCGATCTGGAGCTTGCCGAGATCGATGTTCAGAGCCTGGTCCCGGAGGCGCTGAAGGGGGCGTCAGTCGAGGAGTTTCTCGACCGGCTCGCGGACTTCGACGCGCCCATGGCGGAACAGTATGCTGCGGCCAACGAGAAGGGGAAGGTGCTCAGGTACGTGGCGGAGGTGGATCTCAGAAACCGGACGGCCGTGGTTGAGCTCAAGGCTTTTGCGCAGGATCATCCGTTTGCCAACATCAGCCTGACCGACAATATCGTGCAATTCGTGACTCGGCGTTACAGTGACAACCCGTTGATCATTCGGGGCCCCGGAGCCGGGCCGGATGTGACGGCGGCCGGGATCTTTGCCGATCTGCTCAGGTTGTGCAGCATGCTGAGCGGACACGACGACTAGGCTGCGGCAGCGGAGGAACTCGTGCACTTCATCAGCACCAGGGGCGGACAGGAGGCGGACCTGATCGGCGCGGTCATGCAGGGCCTCGCCAGCGATGGCGGTCTGTTCGTGCCCGATGCCCTGCCGAAGCTCGACCCGGGGCAGATCGAGGGCGAGTCTTTGGCGGAGATCGCTGCGGAGTTGCTGACGCCGTTCTTCGCGGGGTCGATGCTGCAGGACGACCTGCCCGGCATCTGTGCCGATGCCCTCGATTTTCCGGTCGTGCTCAGGGAGCTGCGGGGCGACCCCGAGTCGCTGTCCGTGCTCGAACTGTTCCATGGCCCTACGGCGGCATTCAAGGATGTTGGCGCACGGTTTCTCGCCGCAGTGATGGAGCGCGTGCTGCCGCGAGTAAGCGGCGATGATGCGCGTCCCGTAACGATCCTCGTGGCGACCTCGGGCGATACGGGCGGAGCCGTGGCCGCGGCTTTCCATCGCCGCCGTGGCGTGCGGGTCGGCGTGTTCTTTCCCAGCGGACAGGTTTCGCCGCGGCAGCAGCATCAGCTTTGCTGCTGGGGCGACAACGTGCGCTCGTACGAAGTCGACGGCTCGTTCGACGACTGCCAGGCGCTGGTCAAAGCGGCGTTTCGCGACGAGGCTTTAAACCAGGATATGCGTCTGACGGCAGCCAACAGCATCAATCTCGGTCGGCTTCTGCCCCAGGTCGCCTACCACGCGGCCGCGGCATTGTGGCACCAGCGACGTCACGGCGGCCGCCTCAACTGCATCGTGCCGACGGGCAATCTGGGCAACGCGCTTGCCTGTATCTGGGCACGTGCGATCGGATTTCCGATCGACCGAATCGTTCTCGCCGTCAACCAGAATCTGACGATCCCCGATTTTCTTTCCACCGGCGACTGGCGTCCTCGCCCGAGCACGACGACACTGGCCTCGGCCATGGATGTCGGTGACCCGAGCAACATGGAGCGGCTCCGGAATCTGATCCCGGATTTCGCCGAGATGCGCTCCGCGATCGCAGCTCACGCCGTAGATGACGCGTCGATCAGAGCCCAGATCGCCAAAGACTACAGGGAGTACGGTGAAATCTGGTGCCCGCATACGGCGACCGGATTCCATGCCTATGATCACCTGTCCGGGACGGAGCGATCGGGTAAGGCATGGTCCGTGTGCGCCACTGCGCATCCGGCCAAGTTCGAGACGATTGTCGAACCGATCATCGGTACGAAAGTGCCGGTTCCGAAGCCGCTGGCCGAAATACTGAAGTTGCCGGCCGAGAGCATTCGCCTCGAACCGGATCTAGAAGCGCTGCGAACGGCTTTCGCCGACTGGGACTGATGGCCGAGTGGCTCTCAGGTCTCGATGCGCCCTCGACCGTCGGCATCGCTGCGGCCGGAGTCCTGTTGCTCGTGGTGCTGGTCTGGATCTGGCGCAAGCGGCGTCGGCAACCGTCAATTGCTGACGCGCTCGCGGCCGTCGCGGTCGACCACCTCGAGGACATCGTCGTCCCGGACGGGCTGGGTGGCGAGATACACCTGGAGCACCTGCTGCTGACATCGAATGGCATCCTCGTCGTCAACGTGAAGAATTACGAGGGAGCCATTTTTGCGGGCGAGCGAATGGACCAGTGGACGGCGATCGGTTCAGTCGGTCGCTCGACCTTCCAGAATCCGCTGCCCAATCTGCATGACCGGGTGCATGCCGTGCGGCAACTCGTGCGTGATGTCGATGTGCGTGGTCTCGTCATATTTCCCAGCACAGCCGATTTCAGCAAGGGACGTCCCGACGAGGTCATGCTGCCCGACGATCTGCGGACGGCCTATGCAAAACCCGATCAGTCGGATCTGGGACGGCGGATCGAGGCCTTCGGCCCGCACTGGGACAAGATCAGGGCGGCGGTGCAGCCGGCGTCGACTTAACTCCGCGGCCCGCGTAAGCCGAACAGGCGCTCCGCGTTCGCTGTCGCGGCGCCAGCGAGCTCGGCGAGGGGCACCTGCATGGTGTCGGCAACTCTCGCAGCGATGTG
Source organism: Gammaproteobacteria bacterium (assembly GCA_050114575.1). GTDB lineage: Bacteria > Pseudomonadota > Gammaproteobacteria > Steroidobacterales > Rariloculaceae > DATCZB01. The sequence goes on from JASFSD010000033.1 coordinate 9,657, forward strand.
CGGCAGATAGCGCGGCTCGTTGCGCCGCGATTTCGGCGTCGGGTGCAGATCGCGAGGCAGGAGATAGGGAGCGTCAGTCTCGAGCATGAGTCGCTCGAGCGGCAACGAGCGCGCCGCCTGCCGCAGGCTGCCGCCGCGGCGCTCATCGCAGATCCAGCCCGTGATGCCGACGTAGAGATCGAGATCCAGGTAGGACCGAAGCTCTGTCTCGTCACCGGTGAAGCAGTGGGCAACGCCGCCGATGAGGTGGGGTCGATGCCGCGCAAGAATCTCCAGCATGTCTTCGTGTGCATCGCGCTGATGCAGGAATACAGGCTGCCTGCTGGCGGCCGCGAGCTCGAGTTGCGCTTCGAAAGCTGCAAGCTGGCTGCTGCGCGGCGAATAGTTCCGGAAATAGTCGAGGCCACACTCACCCGCGGCGACAGCGCGATCGCTTGCGAGCAGGTCACCGAGGGCCGTGATGCTGTGGTTGTCGAAATCGGAGGCGTGGTGCGGATGGATGCCCACGGTGGCATAGAGGACGTCGGGATAGGCGAGGCTGAGCTCGACCGCTTTGGCGCTTGCCGTCACTGATGTGCCGGTGACGATCATGCGCGAGACGCCCGCAGCCAAGGCCTCGGCGATGACCGCATCGCGGTCGCTGTCGTAGGAGTCGTGGGTCAGATTGACGCCGATATCGATGAGATCGTGCATGCGCGGATTGTGAACCGACGTGAGATTGCGGGCAACGCAGGCGAAGGCGGGGCGGGAACCGGCTATCATTCGCTCTTCTGATCGGATTCGGAATCGAGATGGGTGCTCAGCTTGAGTTGTGGGGCGGAACCGTAGCGGGCTCGGATACACGTGTCTCTCTCGAGATTCGTGAAAGCGCCAGAGCAAAGCGGCTGATCCTGCAGGCCGTGCCGCCGAGAACGGTCGAGGTAGTGGTGCCGCAGGGAATGCGGCCGGGGCCGGTACGAAAGTTCATTCAGGCGCACCGCGACTGGATACGGCGCGCGGAGCAGGAGCTCGTCGAGGCCTATCCCATACTCGATATGCAGCCGGCAAAGATCACACTCGCCGCCATCGGCCGGCAGTTCGACGTCAACTACGACAAGGCGCAGGACGGCAAACCGCGATACCGGGACCGCTCGGGCGAGCTCTCGCTCTATTGCATAGCGGAGGATTTCAGTGACGCGGGCCTGCTCCTGAAGCGCTGGCTGCTCAGGGAGGCGAGAGCGAATCTGAAGCCCTGGCTGTTGCTCGAAGCGGAACGTACGGGCCTCATGCCGCGCAGCATTCAGGTGCGCTTACAAAAGACTCGCTGGGGCAGTTGCTCGTCACGCGGCAACATCAGCCTCAATGCGTCTCTCATGCTGGTCGCACCCGAGCTCGTCCGTTATCTCTTCGTCCACGAGCTCTCGCATCTGCGCCACCTGAGTCATTCCAAGCGCTATTGGAAAACCGTCGCCCGACATGAGCCGGACTTCAGGCGGTTGGATCGCGAGCTCGCCGCCAGCTGGCGGCAGATTCCCTCCTGGCTGCAGTTCTCGGGATAAGCCTGCGCTGAGACTCGACGCGAAGCCGGCAGAGGGAGCGGCTGCGGTCAGCCCTGCGCGAGAAGAGAACGCAGATCGATCACGGCCGAATGGGCGCGCGACAGGTAGGATGCGAGCACGAGAGAGTGGTTGGCAAAAAAACCATAACCGCCGCCGTTCAAAATGATGGGGCTCCTCAAGCGATCGAGAGCCCCTTCGAGCTCGCGCATGACCTGCTGCAGGCTGACGACGGCATTTTTGTCGCTCAAAACGCCGTCGAAGTCGATTTGCGCTGCGCCCATGAATTGCAGCAGGGCCCACGCGGTGCCTCGGGCCTCGAAAAACACGTCGTCGAGCTCGGTCCAACGCGTCTTGACCAGTAGCGCCGAATCCCGCGGAGTCGATGCCTCGGCCGCCGGCTCGCCCGCCAGGTCGGTATTGATGCGGGTCTGTCCGACGCTGGCCGAAAGCCGCTGCGACAGGGAGCCGAGGCGCCGCTCGACGATTCCCAGCCACTCACGCAGATTATCGGCCCGCGCGAAGAACTGCGCATCGCCCGCGTCGATGCTCAACAGCTGCGAGCGGTAGGAGGAAAGTGCGTCCTGAGCCTCGCGAAGCTTGGTCTGCGTAGACGGGTATATCCACTGGTCGTTGGTGTAATGCAGCGCCGGGTCCGCGATCGCGAGCTCGGGATGCTCGGTGGATTGCGACTGCGAGCGACTGTAGTCGTTGCGAAAAGCGCGACCGAGGTCGCGAGCCTGCACGAGCACGCCGAATTCGAAGTTCGGCATATTGTCGAGCCACATGCTCGGTGGGTAAATGTCGTTGCTCAGATAGCCGCCTGGCTTTTCCAGCAACCAGTCGATCACTTCGATCAGAGTCGTTGCCGTAACGTAGCCGGTTACGGGTGGTGCCTCGTTCAATGCTGTCGTTTCGAGATAGAGTGGCGGTTCCCGCGACCATCGCCAGCAGAAAAAGAGCTGCACCAGAATCAGCAGAGACGCCACTCCCAGGACGGCAAGCGCGCGCTGCCGGGATAGCCTGGGAAGCTTGATCGACACCGACGCCGCCTTGTCCGGTGCTACCCGGATGCCAGCTGG
>JASFSD010000034.1:0-12153 GCA_050114575.1 Gammaproteobacteria bacterium
CGCCGGTCGTCAGTCGATGGCGCCGTCCATCGTAGGACGAGATCAGCGTGTGGCTCGGGCTGTCGGCTGCCGCGAGGGGAACCCCGGCGTCGATGCCGACGACGACAGAGGCTCGATGGGAGCTCGGCGGCGCGGCGGTTCTTGCCGGCGGCGAAATCCTCCGCATATCGGCGACGGTTGCGGGACTGAAGCGCGGCGTCAGCGTCATCGGGACCCGCAGCTCGAAGGTGCCGTCCTGGTAGCGAGCCGTCTGCAGATAACCGATCTCGATGACAACCTCCTGACCGGGCGCAATGTTGGCGACGGAAGTCGTGAACAGGTTGGGACGCTCCTGCTCGACGAGGCTGGCCTGTTGCCCGGCGGCGCGGGCGCGCTCGTACGTCTGTCTTGCCTGCTCGCGCTCCTGGATCTCGCCTTCTATACGCCGGTCCCCGATCTGCATCGTGAGCTCGTCGACGGCGGCGTCGTCGGGCAGTGGAAAGACGTAGACGCCCTCGACCCAGTCGCTGCCCGGATTGACGAAGCGTTGCCGGACCGACACGCGGGCGAGGATGCCGGTGACATCAATGTCGAACTCCGTCGTCAGTTGCGTCGCGGGCAGGTAGCCGGCGGACGACGTTCGGAGATAGAGCCCGTCGTCGAGCAGTTCCTCGGGAAGCTCGGCTCGGGCGAGAGAAGAGACGGTCAGAATCGCCGCGAACGCAAGTCGTGAGATTGGCATCGCTGCTCCCAATAGCCAGCCGATGGCTGTCTATTGGGCAATCGGACTGTGGCCGAATTGTGCTCCGATCGAGGCAGTACGATGGGCAATTCTGACGAATTGCGACGTTGCAGCAGATCCGTCAGTCGAGCTGCCAGCGTGCCAGTGGCCGGTCCTCGATGACGATGGGATTCTCCTGTCTGCCCAGACCCTCGATACTGACACTGACCGGGCCCGGCACGGTCTGAAAGTTGGCGTGGTGAATCGATTTGCGCCCCGCGCCCGGCTTGAACGCGGTTCCCAGTGAGATCACATCGCCGGGCTCCAGCGTCTGGAACTGGCTGATGAAGCTCAGAACCTCTGCAACCTTGAAGTTGTAATAGCGCGTGCTGTCGTCGGCCACGATTTCACCGCCGACGCGGCACTCGACGTGAAGATCGTCGGGGTCGCCGGCCTCGTCGGCGGTGACCAGCCACGGGCCGACCACGCCGAAGGTGTCGGTGCCCTTGTAACGGGCGGCGTACGACAAATGCTGCTCGACGCGCCGCGTTGCGTCGGGATTGTCCGGGTCGGCATAGACTGCCCAGTAGTGAAACCGGTCTTCGGCGCGCATCCCGTTGCTCGTGATGTCGTTGAAGATCGTGTAGCCGAAAACGCAATCGAGCGCATTCTCCGGTGCAAGGTCGCGCGCGCGCCTGCCGATGACGAGCGCGAGCTCGGGCTCCGGATGCACGCTGCCATAGTAGGGACGGATGCGCACGGCGTCGCCGTGGCCGATCAGGCACGAAGGCGGCTTGAGAAAGAAAGCCGGATGGTCGGGCGCTCTGATCTTGCGTTCGTTGCTCGCCGAGTTGTTCATGGCTACGGCCAGAACTTTTCCTGGATGCCGCACGGGCGGATACCAGGCGTCCGGGACCACGGCCAGCGCATCGAGCCCCGATTCCCTGGCCTTTTCAGCCGCGGATGCGATCTTCGCCAGGGTCGCCGCGCCGCCTGAGATGAGCTCGCGCATGGAACGCGGGGCACGATCCCGGGCCGCGCCGCCGAGCGCGAGCAGGGCCTCGAGCGGCACGACGTGCTCGTCGGCGACCGACAGGACAACGCCGTCGCGATCGCCAACACGGACGCTTGCGAGCTTCACCGTCAATTCAACCCTGGGTCGTCGGCATCATGAAGTCCGGCCCCGTGCGCATCGATCCGGGCCAGCGCTGCATGATCGACTTGTACCGCGTATAGAACCGGATGCCTTCCTCGCCGTATATATGGTGATCACCGAACATGCTGCGCTTCCAGCCGCCGAACGATTGATAGGCCGTTGGCACGGGTATTGGCACGTTGATTCCGACCATGCCTGCTGCGATGCGCCGCGAGAATTCGCGGGCCGTCCCGCCGTTGGCCGTGAAGCATGAGACACCATTGGCGAGCTCGTGCGCATTAACGAGGTCGATTGCTTCGGCAACGCTGTCGACTCGGACGACCGAGAGCACCGGGCCGAAGATTTCTTCCTTGTAGATCCGCATATCGGGATGAACATGATCGAAAATCGATGGGCCGAGGAAAAAGCCTTCTTCGTAATCTGCAATCGTCAGCCCGCGGCCGTCGAGCACGAGCTCGGCGCCTTCCTCGACTCCCGATTCGATGTAACCGACGACGCGCTCGCGATGGGCTGCCGTAACGAGCGGGCCCATATCCGACCGGTTGTCCGTGCCGGGGCCGACGCGGAGACTGGCGGCCCGATCCTTGAGCTTGTCGATGAGCTCATCGGCCCGCGGACCCACGGCGACGGCGACGGATATCGCCATGCAGCGCTCGCCGGCCGAGCCGAATGCGGCGCCGGTCAGGGCGTCTGCCGCGAGGTCGAGATCGGCGTCGGGTGCGACGACGAGGTGGTTCTTGGCGCCGGCCAGTGCCTGCACGCGTTTGCCCGTGGTCGTCGCCTGCGCGTATACCTGCTCGGCGACGGCCGTCGAGCCGACAAAGCTCACGGCCTCGATGTCCTGATGGCCGATCAGAGCGCGGACTGTATCGCCGTCACCCTGGACGACGTTGAGCACGCCCTCGGGCGCCCCGGCGTCGGTAAACAACTCTGCCAGCAGCAGCGACGCGCTCGGGTCGCGCTCGCTCGGCTTGAGCACGAACGTGTTGCCGCAGGCGATTGCTAGCGGGAACATCCAAAGCGGCACCATGGCTGGAAAGTTGAACGGCGTGATGCCGAGGCAGACACCGAGCGGCTGGCGCATCGACCAGTTGTCGATGCCGCCGCCGACGTTGTCGACGTGAGTGCCTTTGAGTTGCTCCGGGACACCGCAGGCGAACTCGACGATCTCGATGCCGCGCTGGACTTCGCCGTCGGCGTCGCTCAGCACCTTACCGTGCTCGCGCGTGATCAGCGCCGCAACGTCGTCGCGGCGTGCCTCGAGCAGTTGTCTGAATTCGAACAGGACGCGGGCGCGCTGCAGCGCCGGCGTGTCCCGCCAGCCCGGGAACGCCGCGACAGCTGCTGCAACGGCGGCCGCGACCGTTTCCGGTGGCGCGAGGGCCGTCTCGGCCGTCACGGCGCCCGTCGCCGGATCGAACACCGGCACCGTCCCCCGAGCATGCGCTGTCGGCTTGCCGCCTACGATGTGACCGAGCGTCGGCGGGTTGCCTGCGTTGGATTGCTGAACGGTGACCCCCATGAGTCGGCATTGTACTATCGATGTACCCATGGCCGGGATGGCCTGACGGGAAGCCGAAGTATGGGACGACGTCGCCCGCCCGATATTCTGCGCAAGTCGCACGCGCACACGGAAGGCAAAGCGAGGGCGAAGGGAAAGCAGCGCCTGCGTGAGGCAGTCGACGTGACGATGGAGTCGTCGCCCGAGCAGCCTGCGCTGCTCATCGATCTCGACGGCGTCATTTACCGTGGCGACGGGGTCATCGAAGGCGCCGCCGACACGATCGACTGGCTCGTCGATGAGCAGATTCCGCATCTGTTCGTGACCAATACCACTTCGCGGCCGCGCGAGGCGCTGGTAGAGAAGCTTGCGGGCTTCGGCATCGGCGTCGACGTCGACGAGATCCAGGCGCCGCCCGACGCGGCGTCGTCCTGGCTTGCGGCCAACGGCGTCGAGCGTCTACTGCTCGCCGTGCCGGAGCAGACGGCGCGGGCTTTCGCTGCGTTCGATACACTGACGCTCGACGACGCGCTGAAGCGCGACGGCCGTGAGGGGGAAGCGGCAGCAACGATGGTCGATGCCGTCGTCGTCGGCGATATCGGCTCCGCCTGGAGTTTCGACCGGTTGAATGCCGCGTTTCGCTGCCTGATGCAGGAACCGCGGCCGCAGCTCATCGCGCTCGGCATGACGCGGTACTGGCATGCGCCCGACGGCTTGAGGCTCGACACGGCGCCCTTCGTCACGGCGCTCGCGCATGCGAGCGGCGTGGAGCCGGTCGTGCTCGGCAAGCCGGCACCCGCCTTTTTCGAGGCTGCGCTGGAGCGGCTCGGTGTCGCTGCGGCCGATACCTGGATGCTCGGCGACGACATTCGCGCTGACGTGGGGGGCGCCCAGGCGGCAGGCCTCCGGGGAATCCTGGTCAGGACCGGTAAGTTCAGGCCGGATGATCTCAAGCTCGGGATCGAGCCTGCGCTCGTCATCGACTCCGTGGCCGATCTGCCGAGTGCCTGGCCCGTTTCGGCTTAGTTCTCTCGGGATTTCTCAGGTAACCTCGTCGCAATGTTGAGACTTGCCGAGAACGCTGCCGGCGACTCTGCGCGCCGCGCCCGGGGTTTCCCCCTGGGCATTCGCTAGCATGCTCGCCTATGCCGCTCGCCGGATTCTCGGCGCCATCCCCACGCTCCTGATCATCATTACGCTCGCGTTCTTTATGATGCGAGTCGCACCCGGCGGACCCTTCGACGGCGAGCGTCGCCTGCCGCCCGATGTCGAGGCCAACATCGCCGCCGCTTACGATCTCGACAAGCCGCTCTACCAGCAGTACTTCATCTATCTCGGACGACTGGTGCAGGGTGATTTCGGACCATCGTTCCGGGCCCGGGATTTCACCGTGACCGAGCTCATCGCCGCCGGTCTGCCCGTCAGCATGCGCCTCGGCCTCTCGGCTATTACACTCGCCCTGTTTCTCGGCACGGCGCTCGGAGTGTTCGCGGCGCTGCGCCAGAATCGGCCTGGGGACTACTCGGTCATGGCGGTCGCGATGGTCGGCATCACGATTCCGACGTTCGTTACTGCGCCCCTGCTGACTCTCGTGTTCGGTGTTTACGGCATCAGTCTCTTCGGCTGGGATTTCGCACTCCCCGTTGGCGGCTGGAATGGCGGTGCACTGCGCAACATGATCCTGCCTGTGATCGTGCTGGCGTTGCCGCAGATCGCAATCATCTCGCGACTGACCCGGGGCAGCATGGTCGAGGTGCTCAGGTCGAACTACGTCCGTACCGCACGCGCCAAGGGTTTGTCGGGATGGCGCGTGGTGACGCGCCATGCGCTGCGTGCGGGATTGCTGCCTCTGGTCAGCTATCTCGGACCTGCGCTGGCGGCACTCCTGACCGGGTCGCTCGTTGTCGAGCAGATTTTCGGTTTGCCGGGCATCGGGCGCTACTTCGTGCAGGGCGCACTTAATCGAGACTACACGCTCGTGCTCGGCGTCATCATCTTTTATGCCTCTTTCATCATCGTTCTGAACCTGGTCGCGGACATCCTTTACCGCGTGCTCGACCCGCGCGTGAGATTCGACTGATGGTCCCGGCACTTTCAGGAGAGGGAGCCGGGCTCGTGCGCTCGGCAGAGGCCGTCAAGGGACGAAGCCTGTGGGTCGACGCGCGAAGGCGCCTGTTCCGCAACAAGGCGGCTGTCGCCAGCATGATCGTTCTCGGGACGATTGCGTTCATGGCGGTTTTTGCGCCGCTGCTCTCGCCGTATGCTTTCGACGAGATCGATTTCTCACTGGTGCAGTGCGCCCCGGCCTGGTGGCCGGGTGAATCCGTCCTGTGTCGCGCCGATGGCTCTCACTGGTTCGGTATGGACTCGGTCGGCCGCGATCTCTTCATTCGCACACTCTATGGCGCCCGTGTCTCGCTCGCCGTCGGCCTCGTCGCCACCTTCGTCAGTCTGCTCATCGGCGTCCTCTATGGCGCGACTGCCGGCTATGTCGGTAATCGCGTCGACAGCATGATGATGCGCTTCGTCGATATCCTCTATTCACTGCCGTTTATATTCTTCGTCATCATTCTGATGGTGATGTTCGATCGAAACTTCATCCTGCTGTTCGTTGCGATCGGCGCAGTCGAGTGGCTGACAATGGCCCGGATCGTGCGCGGGCAGACCCTGTCGGTGAAGCAGAAGGAATTCATCGAAGCCGCGCGGGCAAGCGGCGTGGGCGGGTTCGGGATCATCTCGCGCCACATCATTCCGAACGTCATAGGGCCCGTGATCGTCTACGTGACACTGACGATTCCGGCCGTCATTCTGGCCGAGAGCTTTCTCTCGTTCCTGGGGCTCGGCATCCGCGAGCCCATGACCTCCTGGGGCGTGCTCATTTCTGAAGGCGCGAACGCTCTGGAGACTGCGCCATGGACGCTGATCTTTCCGGCGGGCTTCATGGCCGTTACGCTCTTCTGTTTCAATTTCATTGGCGACGGTCTGCGCGATGCGCTCGATCCCAAGGACCGCTGACGCGTGACCGAGCCGGTCTTGAGCGCTCGTGACTACAACGTCCGGTTCTCGACACCGGACGGCGAGGTGCATGCCGTCAGAAACGTCTCGTTCGATATCGATGAGGGCGAGTGCCTCGGTGTCGTCGGCGAGTCGGGCTCGGGGAAGAGCCAGCTGTTTCTCGGCGCCGTCGGTCTGCTGGCTTCGAACGGAGTCGCCGAAGGCGGGATGGTCTATCGCGGGCGGGACCTGACGGGGCTGTCTAAGTCCGAGCTGAATTCGATTCGCGGGTCCGGGATCACGATGATCTTTCAGGATCCGTTGACGTCGCTGACCCCGCACATGCGGATCGGCGATCAGATCATCGAAGCATTGCGCGTCCACCAGAAGATGAAAGGCGAGGACGCCGAGCGCCGCGCCATCGAGTCGCTCGATCTCGTTCGGATTCCGGAGGCGAAACGCCGCATGCGCCAGTATCCGCACGAGCTCTCGGGTGGAATGCGTCAGCGCGTAATGATCGCGATGGCGACGGCCTGCGGCCCTGATCTGCTCATTGCCGACGAGCCGACGACCGCGCTGGATGTCACGGTCCAGGCGCAGATTCTCGAGATCATGCGCGATCTCAAGGCCGAGCTTAAGACGGCCATCGTGCTCATCAGTCACGACATGGGCGTGATCGCTGCCATGGCCGACCGCGTCGAGGTCATGCGCGACGGTGGCTTCGTCGAATCCGGCCCGGTCGACGGGATCTTTTACGCGCCGAAGCACGAGTACACGCGCATGCTGCTCGATGCGATGCCGCGAGTCGATCAGCCGGACCGGCCGGGACGGGAAAATCTGCAGCCGCTGGGCGCTCCTTCGCAGCATCCCACGCTGCTCGAGGTCGAGAATCTCAGTGTGCATTTCCCCATTCGCGTCGAGGGATGGCTGCCGCGATACAAGTCGTTACGGGCGGTCGACGGCGTCAGCTTCTCGCTGCGCGAGGGCGAGACGCTCGGCGTCGTCGGCGAGTCGGGGTGCGGCAAGTCGACCCTCGCGCGCGCCGTGCTCGCACTCTTGCCGGCGACCGCAGGCGTAGTGCTCTGGAGCGGCAGTGATCTCCGGCAGGCGGAACGGGAGGCTTTGCGCAGGCTGCGCAAGGACCTGCAGATCGTTTTTCAGGACCCGCTCGCGAGCCTTGATCCGCGCATGACGATTGGTCAGAGCATTGCCGAGCCGCTGCGCGTGCTCGAGCCCGGGCTCGCCCGCGCCGAAGTGACCGAGCGCGTCCGCGAGATGCTCGAGTGTGTCGGGCTCGATCCGGCGTGGATCAATCGGTATCCGCACGAGTTCTCGGGTGGCCAGAATCAGCGAGTGGGTGTCGCGCGTGCCATGATCGTGAAGCCGAAGCTCGTCATTTGCGACGAGGCCGTCAGCGCGCTCGATGTCTCCGTGCAGGCGCAGATCATCGATCTGATCCTGTCGCTGCAAAAGACCTTCGCAATGTCGATGATTTTCATCAGTCACGACCTGTCGGTCGTGCGTCAGGTCTCGCATCGCGTCATGGTGCTCTATCTCGGCAGGGTCGTCGAGCTCGCCGGGCGGAACGACATTTACGAGGATCCCCGGCACCCGTATACGCGAGCGCTGATCTCCGCCGTACCGGTTCCCGATCCGAAAAAGGAGCGGGCCAAGGAACGCATTCCGCTTCCCGAGGAGCTGCCTTCGCCGCTCGATACGCGAGCGGCGCTGACGTTTCTCAAGTCGAAACGAATCGACGATGCGGATGCCGAGCAGTACCTGCCGAAGCTCATCGAGGTCAGCCCCGACCATTTCGTGGCGGAGCACGATCCCGTTTGAGCGCCGGTCGGCGGCCGCGGCTGCCGCCAACAGGCCCTGGCAATGGGGCAGCGATGGGCGGGATTCCGAGACAGGTTCTGCGGTAACCTCGACGCCTGCAACGGCGTACAGGCGACACAAGGATAGGTTCATGTTCAAGCGCAGGTGTTTCGGTCTTGGTCATTCAGTCGTGCTGGCTGCTGCGATGCTGCTCGCGGCTTGCGGGCAGGGCGGCGGGTCTGCTTCCATGAGCGGCACGGCCGGTCAGTCCGGTGAGATGGTCTTTCACCGAGGCAACGGCTCGGAGCCGGATACACTCGATCCTCATCTTGCCCAGGGAAACTGGGAAGCTCACATCATCGGTGACCTCATCCTGGGACTCACGACGGAGGGTCCGAACGGCGAGGCGATCCCTGGTGCGGCCGAAAGCTGGGACGTTTCCGAAGACGGTCTCACCTGGACGTTCCACCTGCGGGAGCACACGTGGTCGGACGGCGTGCCCGTGACATCCGACGATTTCGTCTACGCCTATCGCCGCATTCTCAATCCCGCGACAGCTTCGAATTACGCCTGGTATCTCTATCAGATACGTAACGCCACGGCCGTCAATTCGGGTGAGCTGCCGGGCACCGAGCTCGGCGTCGAGGCGCCCGACGATCTGACGTTCGTCGTGCATCTGGAAAACCCGGCGCCCTATCTCGCCGAGTACATGACGCATCAGACGACGTTTCCCGTGCCGCGTCACCTGATCGAAGAGGTCGGCGATGCCTGGTCGCGTCCCGGCAACTATCTGTCGAGCGGGCCATACGTTCTGACCGAGTGGGTGCCCAACGACCGCGTGACGGCCGTCAAGAACCCGCTGTTTTACGATGCCGAAAATGTCGCGATCGATCGCGTGATCTACTATCCGACCGCGGACTATGTGGCGGCTCTGCAGCGTTTCCGGGCCGGTGAGCTCGATATGCAGTCCGTGTTGCCGTCAGTGCAGATCGACTGGATTCGCGAGAATCTGCCCGAGACGATCGATCTCAAGCCGATCCTGACGGTCGAGTACCTTTCGATCAATTTCGGCCACGAAGAGTTACGCGATCTTCGCGTCCGCGAGGCGTTGAGTCTGGCGCTCGACCGGGAGACGATCGTCAACCAGATCCGGCGCATGGGCAATCCGGCCGCCTATTCGATCGTTCCCCCTCCCATCGCGAACTATCCCGGCGGAACCGAGCTCGACTTTGCGAATGTTCCCCAGCCCGAGCGTCTCGACCGTGCCAGAGCGTTGATGGAAGAAGCGGGTTACGGACCGGATAACCGCCTTTCCATTGGCCTCGCCGTACGTTCGGCGGCGGCCGACGCGCGCAGGATTCCCGCCGCGATCCAGCAGATGTGGCGCGCGATTTATGTCGATGCCGAGATCGAGCAGTCGGATGCGGCCGTTTTCTACAACCTGCTGCAGGAGCAGGATTTCGATGTCGGTATCGCAGGATGGGTCGCCGATTTCAACGACGCTTCAAATTTTCTCGAGTTGATCCGGACCGGCAATGGCAACAATTACGGGATGTACTCGAACCCCGAATTCGATGCGCTGCTCGACCAGGCGGCGGCCGAGCAGGATCTCGAGGTCCGCGGCCGGATCCTCGCCGAGGCAGAGTCGATGGCGCTGCGCGATCATGCCCTGATTCCGGAATTTTTCGGCGTCAATCGGGCAATGGTGCAGCCCTATCTTGAGGGCTGGGTGACCAACGTGAACGACAACGTCAGGACGCGCTGGCTCTCGATCGACGAGGCCGCACGCGCGGCGAGGTTTCCGAGTCGTTATGGGGATTGAGAGCGCCGGCTCGATCCGAACCTGGCGTGCAATGTGCCTGTGGGTCCAGGCGCCGGCGATCAGTTGAGACTGCTGCCGGGCTGCGAGGCGCGATAAGCGCGAGCAGCGGCATTGAAACGAACTGAAACTGCAGTCATCTCGATGACCACTTCGTTGTAGCTGTGGATGACGCTGTTTCGCTCTTCGGCGTTGAGATCGCCGCGGTCGAGTCGTTGAGTGACGCAGGTCAGATAGAGCTCGCCGAGCTGGCGGTAGCGCCGCACCTCGTTGCCAACGGCGGTCAGAACAGGCTGTTCCGTGAAGCGGCCGCTCGGCACGGTGGGTGGAGCCGGTCGCCGGCAGTGTCCGATCAACTCGGTGACGTCACGACTGAGTTCGACTGCCTCCGGGCTTGGCAGGAGAGTGGGTCCGGGACCGGCGGGCAGGCTCACCGGTCCGGCCGTGCGAGCCGGGCTGGTTGTGCTCGGCAGGTTCGCAGTCCGTGCCGGGCTGGTGGTGCTCTCGAGATTCGCCGTGCGAACCGGGCTCGTCGTGCCCGTCAGGCGGGCGTAGAGTTCCTGGGCTCTGCGCGTTGCCGGGTCCAAAGCGTTCGCTTCCGCAAGATAGGCTTCGAGTGCGTAACGTGCCTGGTCGAACCGGCCGAGCTCGATGGCCGCCTCGGCCGCGGTCACGCGCTGCGTGGAGCTGAGCGCGATGCAGCTCTGGCTGAGCGCATCGGCAGCCTCGAGGATGCCGCCGGCATCGCCTCGGGCAGCTGCTGAATCGAAATCTGCCGCGAGCGTTGCCGGATCGGGCTCGATCGAAACGCCGAACACCGGTGCGCGATCCAGCGCGGTGACCGAGCGGATCACGACGGGTGGATTCGGCACGGATTCGAGATCGGCAACCTGGAGGGTCGGCATGGCGGCGATTCGGTCGAGCACATCGAGACCCGCTGTGACCCGGCCGAATACCGTGTAGCCTGGAGTTCCGGGACTCCCGTCCAGATGCGAGTTGTCGCTGAGATTGAAGAAGAACTGCGAGGTGGCGGAGTTCGGGTCTTCCGAGCGTGCCGCTGCGATCGTGCCCCGCAGATTCGACAATCCGTTGCCCGACTCGTTGACAACGGGATCGCTGCCGTCGCGGCGCTCAAAGGCTCGATCGTAGCGCCCGCCCTGAACCATTGCCCCTGGAACGGCATGATGTATCACGGTGCCGCCGTAGAAGCCTGATTCCGCGTAGCGCAGAAAGTTGGCCGTATGTAACGGCGCGCGCTGATCGTCGAGCGTCACGTCGATTGCGCCGCGCTCGGTGCAGAACCTGACGTCGGTCGCATGTGCGCCGGATGCGGCGAGGCATGCCGCGAGCGCGACCGGTATCAGCTTGGAGAGGTTTTCGGGCTTAATCGGGCGCATTTTCGAGAATGGACTGGCCGACAGGCTTCAGCATAGCATCGCTGGCTTCAGGAACGCGCGCTGATCGATCAACAATCGGAAGTCATCGGAGAGTTATATGATTCAACTGCACGGCACTCTGGCGTCCATCAATACCTACAAGGTGCGGCTGCTCTTGAGCCTGCTCGAGGTCCCGTTCGAGCTCGTCGAGATCGACATGTACGGCGGCGAGCACAAGCGCGAGCCGTTTCTGTCACTGAACCCTTTCGGCCAGATGCCGGCGCTGGAGGACGGCGACTTCTCGATCGGCGACTCGCATGCCTGCCTCGTCTACGTCGCACGCAAACACGATTCCTCGAACGGCTGGCTGCCGGTCGACGCCGTTGGCGAAGCACGCGTCGCCGAGTGGCTGGCGAAATCGGCCAACGAGATTCACGCCGGTCCCTGGATGAAACGGGCCAAGGTGCGCCGGCCGGATGCGATTACGCTCGCCGATGAGGAGATCGACGCGCGCTGTGACCACATTCTCGGGCTCATGGATCGCCGCCTTGCCGACCGCGAATGGCTCGCGCTCGATCGTGCGACCATCGCCGATATCTCTTGTTACGGCCCGATCTCGATGCTCGACGTTTCCGGTTACGACACCGGCCGCTGGTCGGCCGTTCGCGCCTGGATGGAGCGCATCACGGCATTGCCCGGCGCGATCGACATCGACGGCAACCGAATCGGATGAGGGGTCACAGATGAGGGGTCAGCACAGATGAGGGGTCAGAGCCCTTTTCGCGAAAA
>JASFSD010000035.1:0-11949 GCA_050114575.1 Gammaproteobacteria bacterium
GGCTCACGGTGATCTGATCCGGGCCGAAATTCGTTTCCGCGTATTCGAGCAGCTCCCAGATTTCGGTTCCGGCGCTCAACACCGAGTCGGCCTTCGCAATCTGATTGAGACCGACCTCTGAATCGAGCTCGAAGACCCTGACTGCGAGATCGAATTCATCGCCTGATCTGGGTTGGCGCAGATTGAAGATGCGGTCGCCATCCTTGAACCAGGTCGATCGGGCCGATGCCGTATCGACTTCCTCGAGCAAGGCGTCGGCGCGCATCGATCGCGCATAGGCACCGAGCGACGGTGCCAGCGACTCGCCGAGCAGGAGCATGACGACGAACAGCACGACGCCCGCCGTCGCCACGGCGCTCAGCAGACGGTAGTGGGAAATCCCGCTGGTCCGCATGATGACGAGCTCGCGGTGCACCGCCATGTTGCCGAGGCTCAGCAATGCGCCAAGCAGCGCCGCTGCCGGCAGGACGTCGAAAATCTTGTGTGGAACCCTCAGCGCAACGTAGAGGAGTGCCTCGCGGAGGTTGTAGCTGCCGAGACCGACATCGTCGAGCTGGCCGACGAACTCGATGACCGAGCCGACCATGACAACCGCGAGGGTTACGATCGCAGTTCCCTTGAGCACTCCCGCGACAATGTAGCTAGCCAACCGGTTCAATGCGTTTCCTCGGCACCTTGCGCGCCCTGGCACCGAACCCCGACTGACGCAGCAACAGCGTCATGGCGAACAGCACGAGAGCAACATGCACCCACCACATCCCGAGCCAGTCGGGAACGGCCTCGCGTTCGATCCAGACCCGAGCAATCGAAAGCATATTGGCGTAGATGATGTAGATCAGAAGACCCAGACCAAAGCGGGCATACTTGCCTTCCCGCGGCGAAGCACGACCGAGCGGCACGGCGAGCAGGGTCAGTGCGAGAATGGACAGCGGCGCCGATATCCGCCATGCCAGCTCTGCGCGGGATTCCGGGTCGTTCGAACGCAGCAGACTCGCCGTGGACCGGGCCTCGACAGCTTCTTCGAATTCGGTCGCTTCGAGCCGAATCGGTATGCCGTGCTCGACGAACTCGTCGATCGCGAATCTCGCCTCACCCGGCGTTCCGACGTATCGCTTACCGTTGTGCAATCGCAGCAGCCATTCACCGGTCTCCTGGCTGCGCACGCGCTCGCCCTGCTCGGCCACGACGACCACGATTCGCCCGTCGACCTCGCGTTCGATGAATACGTCCCGCAAAACATCCTGGTCCGCATCGGCGGCGTAGACCACGGTGGTGCCGGCGTCGACAGCCGTGAACCGACCCGGCGTCAGGGCTCCGAGCTCGAGCTCGGCCTGGGCTTCGAAACGAATCGACTCGACCTCACGGCTTGCGGCGGGCGACTCGAAGAGCGCGATCCAACCGACACCGATCGCAATGGCTACGCTCAAGCCCCCGATCGACTTCAGAAGACCGAGCGGCCCGACTCCACAGGCGGCGATAGCGGTCATTTCCGAATCGCGGTTGAGCCGCGCAAGCGCCAGCAGGATTCCGAGCAAGAGCCCCACGGGCGTGAGTATCGCGAGGAATTGCACGAACTGCAGCCCGAAGACCGTGAGCACGGCGGCCCGCGGCAACGAATCCGCAGCCGCATCGCCGAGCGTCTCGGCGAACTGGTTGGTCATGAAGATCAGCAGCAGAACGGCAACAACGATTGCCGTAGAGGCGAGAACTTCTCGGAAAATATACCGGCCAATCAGACTCAAAAGGCTAGCAATCTTTTTTCGTCAGCGTAACGATTCGAGTACACTAGCACGTTCTAAATCCAATCGCGCGAGGATCCGCCGATGCAGTTTTCCATCAAGGCCGGCGTCGGCGTCAGCGATAAATCCGAGTGTGCGATTGTTCCGCTCTTCGAAGGACGCGGCCTCGGCAAAATTGCATCCAGATTCGATCGCACGCTGAAGGGCCGTCTGCGCAAGCTCGTGCGGTCGGGTGATGCCTCCACCAAGCCCGGCAGCAGCGTTCTGCTCCGCGACGTCGGACCGACCGGGGCCGCCAATCTGCTGCTGATCGGGTGCGGCTCGAAGAGCAGCTTCGGCGCCAAGCAACTGGTCCGCGCGGCGCGCACCGCCACAGAGGCATTGAGCAAGACGGGAATCCGCAGTGCCACGAGCTTCCTCGCCGACGGCACCGGACCTGCCATGAGCCCGTACGACGCCGCCCGTGCCATCGTGCAGGGCACTCGGTTCGCGCTCTATCGATTCACCGAGCAGAAGAGCAAGGCCGATCCGGCCCCAAAGCTCCGGCGAATGACACTCGTCTGCGACGACAAGAGCCTGCTTGCAGACGCGCGCAAAGGCGTGAAGCACGCGGTTGCCATCGCCAATGGCGTGGACCTCGCCCGCGATCTCGGCAACCGCCCGCCGAATGTCTGCACACCCAGCCACCTCGCCACCGTGGCGCGGGACCTCGGCCGCGACAACGCCAGGCTCAACGTCAAAGTGCTGTCCGAAGACCAGTGCCGCAAGCTCGGCATGGGATCGTTCCTGTCCGTCACCTCGGCCTCCGATACGCCGGCGAAGCTGATCGTCATGAACTACAAGGGAGCACCGGCCGACGAGCAGCCCGTCGCGCTCTGCGGCAAGGGCGTCACCTTCGACACCGGGGGCATCTCGCTCAAGCCACCGCCCAGCATGGACGAGATGAAGTTCGACATGTGCGGCGCGGCCGCCGTCATCGGCACGATGGCGAGCGTCGCCGAGCTCGAGCTGAAGTCGAATGTCGTCGCGGTCGTTCCCGCCTGCGAGAACATGCCCGGCGGCAGGGCGACCAAGCCGGGTGACATCGTCAAGAGCATGTCCGGTCAAACCATCGAGATATTGAACACCGATGCCGAGGGCCGCCTGATCCTCTGCGACGCCCTGACTTACGCCCAGGAATTCGATCCCAAGTGCATCATCGATGTCGCCACACTGACCGGCGCTTGCGTCATCGCGCTCGGACATTTCTTCACGGGTCTCTTCAGCTCTGACGAGGCGCTTTCGTCCGGGCTGGCCGCGGCCGGCCGGCGCGCCGCCGACGAGGCCTGGCCGATGCCGGTCACCGAAGAATACGGGGAATCGCTGCGCAGCAATTTTGCCGATTTCGCCAACATCGGCGGGCGCGAGGGTGGCGCCAGCATCGCGGCTCAGTTCCTGTCGCGGTTCGTCAATGACGTGCCATGGGCGCATCTGGACATAGCCGGCGTCGCCTGGCAGCAGGGCGCGGTAAAGGGCGCCACGGGGCGACCTGTCGGCCTGCTCGTCGATTACCTTCTCGACCTCGAGACGTCGTGACCCGCGTCGACTTTTACATCCTCGAGCCCGCATCCAGAGACAACCGACTCACGCTCGCCTGCCGGCTCGCGGAGAAGGCCGTGGGGCAGGAGCACGAGGTTCTGATCAACACGCAGTCCGAAGACGAAGGCCGGCGCCTGAACGATCTGCTCTGGACCTTCTCTCAGGGCAGCTTTCTCCCGCACCGCCTGCTCGCGGATGATTCAGCGCCTGACGAAGGCGAGCCGGTCGCCATCGGCACCGGCCAGGAGCCGCCGGAAGGCCGCTGGGATCTCCTCATCAATCTGGCGGCCGAAGTGCCGCAGTTCTTCGGTCGATTCACCCGGGTCGCCGAGCTCGTAGACGCCGACGAGGAAAACAAGTCGGCCGGACGCGAGCGATTTCGTTATTATCGCGATCGAGGGTATGAGTTGAGGACACACAACGTCTGAGCTCGAAATGGCTGCGACACCAGAGTTCCAGATTCCAGTTCTGACAGATGCGATCGATGCCGCGATCAGCCGCGACGGTGAGCACGACCCGGCAGACCGCGAGGCGCTGATTGCCGAGCTGCAGACGGAGATCGCTTCGCGGACGTTCACGCTGACCGACGAGATCATGCGCAGAGCCTTCTCCGAGATGGAAGCGTCTATTTTCGAGCAGATCACCGGCCGGCTCCGACGCGAGCTGCCCGAGATAGTCGATGACGTCTTGCGTGAGCATCTTGGTAGCAACGACGACTGATCTGTAGATGAGCAGGGACTATCGCCCCACCGATTTCGAGCAGCGGCATTACGAGAGGTGGGAACAGGCCAACTACTTTGCCCCGTCCGGAACGGGTGAGCCCTACTGCATCGTCATTCCGCCGCCGAATGTCACCGGCACCCTGCATATGGGTCACGCTTTCGGTCACCTGATCAAAGATGCGCTGATACGCTTTCATCGCATGCGCGGGCACGACACGCTCTGGCAGCCCGGCACCGACCATGCCGGCATTGCGACGCAGATCGTTGTCGAACGCATGCTGGAATCGGAAGACACCGACCGGCGCGCCCTGGGTCGCGAGCAATTCATAGAACGCGTATGGGAGTGGAAACGCCAATCCGGCGGCACGATCGCGCAGCAGATGCGGCGCCTCGGCGACTCGGTCGACTGGAACCGCGAGCGATTCACGATGGATCCGGAACTCTCGGCCGTCGTTACCGAGGTCTTCGTGCAGCTGTACGACGAAGGCCTGATCTACCGCGGCAAGCGCCTTGTGAACTGGGATCCCACGTTGCACACGGCGGTCTCCGATCTCGAGGTCGACAGCGCCGAGGAATCGGCAAAGCTCTGGCATTTTCGCTATCCGCTGGCTGATCGAGACGAAGTCCTGGTCGTCGCCACGACCCGGCCGGAAACAATGCTCGGCGATACCGCCGTCGCAGTGCATCCCGACGACAGCCGCTATCAGCACCTGATCGGCGAAACGATTCGTCTGCCGCTGACCGACCGCCTGATCCCCGTGGTGGCAGACGAGCTCGTGGATCCGGAGTTCGGGACGGGCTGCGTCAAGATCACCCCCGCTCACGATTTCAACGACTACGAGATCGGTCAACGCCATTCACTGCCGATGATCAATATCTTCAACGACGATGCGGCCCTCAACGAGAACGCGCCCGATGCCTATCGCGGTATGGATCGATTCGAGGCGCGCGGGCGTGTGGTCGCCGATCTCGAGGCGCTCGGCCTGCTCGACGGCATCGAGGATCACACGGCGATGATTCCCCGCTGCGAGCGCAGCGGGGCCATTGTCGAACCGTATCTGACCGATCAATGGTATGTGGACACCAAACCTCTGGCCGAGGCGGCAATCGACGCGGTCGAGTCGGGCGCGATTCGGTTCGTTCCCGAGAATTGGTCCAAGACCTACTTCGAGTGGATGCGCAACATCCAGGACTGGTGCATTTCGCGGCAGCTCTGGTGGGGGCACCGCATACCCGCCTGGTACGACCACCGGGGTGAGATCTACGTCGGACGGAACGAGGCCGAGGTACGCGCCAGGCACGCGATCCCGGATGACGTGATCCTCGCTCAGGACCCTGACGTGCTCGATACGTGGTTCTCATCGGCGCTCTGGCCGTTCTCCACTCTCGGGTGGCCGGAGGCGACCAGCGAGCTCGAACGCTTCTACCCGACCAACGTGCTCGTCACCGGGTTCGACATCATCTTCTTCTGGGTTGCCCGCATGATCATGATGGGCCTCAAGTTCACGGGCGACGTTCCGTTCCGCGAAGTCTATATCCACGGCCTGGTGCGCGATCACGAAGGCCAGAAAATGTCGAAGTCGAAAGGCAACACGCTCGACCCGCTGGACCTCATCGACGGAATCGACCTCGAAAGCCTCGTTGCGAAGCGGACCGAGGCGTTGATGAATCCCGATCGAAAACCTGCGATCGAGAAGATCACGCGAGCCGAGTTTCCCGACGGAATACCGGCCTACGGCACCGATGCGCTCAGAATGACTTTCGCCTCGCTGGCGACGCTCGCGCGCGACGTGCGTTTCGATCTCGGCCGCATCGATGGCTACCACCGGTTCTGCAACAAGCTCTGGAACGCATCGCATTACGTCTTCGCCCAGCTCGATGGACCCCTGGACGGCGATGTCGAGCTGAGCCTTGCCGACCGATGGATCACTGCACGGCTGCGCGATTGTGTTGCCGAGACCTGGTCGTCGTTCGAAGGCTACCGGTTCGATCTCGCGACGCAGTCGCTATATGAGTTCACCTGGCACGAGTTCTGCGACTGGTACCTGGAGCTGACCAAACCGATTCTGACGGGCGACGACGTCGATCCAGCGAAGAAGCGGGGTGCCCGCAATACGCTGGCCCTCGTACTCGGCTCGGTCCTCAAGCTGCTGCATCCGATCATTCCTTTCGTCACGGAAGAGCTGTGGCTCACGCTCTGCGACCGGATTGGCAAAAGCAGCGAGTCGATCATGCTCGAGCCTTATCCCGCGGCCGCAGACTACGCCGCCGACGCCGCCGCGTGCGAGGAGGTCGAGTGGCTGAAAGGCTTCATCGTCGGCATCCGCAAAATCCGCGGCGAGATGAACCTGAGCCCGAGCCGTCCACTGCCGGTCAAGCTTCAGGGGTTCACGGCTGAGGATCAGCGCCGGGTCGAAGGCAACAGCCTCTATATCGAGCGCCTCGCACGCATCGACAGTATCGAGTGGCTCGAGCCGGGACAGAAAGCGCCGGGCGCAGCGACAGAACTGCTCGGTGAGATGCGCATTCTGATTCCGCTGGCCGGCCTGATTGACGCCGACCGCGAAATCGACCGTCTCAACAAGCAGATCGCGAAGCTCGGAGCAGACCTCGACAAAACGAATGGGAAGCTCGCCAACGAACGCTTCACGCAAAACGCACCGCCCGACGTCGTCGCCAAGGAACGCGAGCGGGCAGAGGACCTCATGCAGCGCCGGGATCGCCTCGCGCAGCAGCTCGAAAAGCTGCGAGAGATCGCCTGAACCTTTTGCCAACTGGTTCACAGTAACCGACGTCTGGACTGTAACCGCGTCGCCAATTGGGCCACCATGCCGTCATGCCCAGCTCCAGATTGAACCCCGCCCCGGTCGCCAACACCGCGCACCGGGATCTGATCGAACGCGTTATCGAGACGCTGGAAACCGTTATTGTCGGCAAGACTCACCAGCTGCGCCTGTCGCTGGCGTGCATGCTGGCGCGCGGGCACCTGCTGATCGAGGATTTGCCGGGCGTCGGCAAGACCACGCTGGCTCACGCCCTGGCCAAGGCGCTCGGTTTGAGTTATCAGCGCGTTCAGTTTACGAGCGATCTCTTACCGGCTGACATTCTCGGCGTCTCGGTCTACCAGCGTGACAGCGGCAGCTTCGAGTTTCATCGAGGACCGATCTTCTCGCAGGTCGTCCTCGGCGACGAGATCAATCGCGCGACGCCTAAAGCGCAGAGTGCGCTGCTCGAGGCAATGGAGGAACGGCAGGTAACGGCGGACGGAGAGACTTACGTCCTGCCCGCCCCGTTCTTCGTGATCGCGACTCAGAACCCGCAGCACCAGATCGGAACCTTTCCGCTGCCGGAGTCTCAACTCGACCGGTTCCTGATGCAGATCGAGCTCGGTTACCCGGACCCGGCGCAGGAGCGGCTGCTGCTGGCGCACGGTGAGCGCCGCCGACTCATCGAGCATATGGACTCCGCGCTCACTCCCGATGCGCTGTTGCAGCTGCAGGATCGAGTGCCGGAGGTTCACGTCTCCGAAGCGTTGCTCGACTATGTCCAGGACCTTGTCCGGCACACCCGGGAGAGCGGCGACTATCTCACGGGACTATCGCCGAGGGCGGGCATCGCGCTGGTGGGAGCCGCGCAGGCCTGGGCCCTGATGCAGGGGCATGAGGGTGTTCATCCGGAAGATGTGCAGGCCGTCTTCGCCGCCGTCGTCGACCATCGTCTCGAGCGCTCGTCCAGAGACGCACCGACCGACCCCGGTCGCTCGATTCTGGCCACGGTGCCCGTGCCCTGATCCGATGCTCGGCGCGCAGTCGGAACGATTGCGGTGCCTCGCCGCCGATTGGGCGAGGCGAAGGCAGGGCGAAGACTCCCACGCCGTCACTCTGAAGCGCAGGCGAGTCTACATCCTGCCGACCCGCTATGGAGTGGTGTTTGCACTGACCGTGTTTGCCATGCTGCTGGGCTCGCTGAACTACAGCGCCAGCCTCGGATTCGGCCTGACCTTTCTGTTGTGCGGTCTCGGCATCGTCATCATGCAGCACTGCCACAACAATCTGCTCGGGCTGACCGTCAGCTTTGCCGGCGCCGATCCGGTTTTCGCCGGAGAAGAGGCGGGGCTTCGCATCGGACTGCAGAACAGCTCGTCGGAAACGGGTCGCGATCTCAGCATCGATTGCGGCCACTCGGGCGATGGGCCGGTCGACGTCGAGCCGGGTGCCGCAGCTCAGCTGCAGATTAATCTGCCAACGACGAACAGGGGCTGGGTCCAGCTGCACCGCTTCTCCATATCGACCCGCCATCCAGGGAACCTGTTTCGAGCCTGGTCGTGGATTCACATGGATGCGCGCTGCCTCGTCTATCCGGAACCGGCACCACCCGGCAGACCGATGCCGCTTGCCGGCGACGCCGGTGGCATGCGTTCCGTGCAGAACCACGAAGAGGACGATTTCGTCGGCCTGCGAGACGCGACACCTCAAGATCCGCCTCGGCGCCTCGCCTGGAAAGCCTTCGCCCGCAGCGACCAGCTGATGGTCAAGGAATTTGCCGGGGCGGCCGCCCGCTCGTGCCTGTTCGATTGGCAGGCACTCGCGGATCTCGACGACGAAGCGAGGCTGTCGCAGCTCACGCGCTGGTGTCTCGACGCGGCCAACGAGGGTCGAAGCTTCGGGCTCGTCCTGCCAAATCAAACAATTCCGCTCGGCACGGGTAATCGTCACCTGCACGACTGCCTGCAGGTGCTGGCTCTGTACGGCCTGTCCGGGTGAACCTCCTGACCCGCAACACGACCGGTATGTCCCGGCTCGTCTGGACCGCCGGCATCTCGGTCGGGGCCAGCCTGCCGCACTGGCCGAGTCTCCCGATCTGGGCGCCCGCCCTGTTACTCGCCTGCGTCGGCTGGCGCTTTGCTGCCCGAATCATCCGCGTGCCCCTGCCCGGCAGAAAGCTGATGTGGCTCGCTACGATCGGTGCCTTCGGCGCCGTCTTCTACGAATTCGGAACGATCAACGGGCTGGTGCCAGGCACGGCTCTGCTCGTCGTCATGGTGTCGCTGAAGTTCCTCGAAGCCAGATCGCAGCGCGACCACATGCTGCTGACCGTGATCGCCTACTTCCTCGTATTTGCGAGCCTGCTGGCCGGCGGCGGCCCGATCAAGGGCCTGTACCTGTTCGTGTTCGCCTGGATCACGACACTTGGTCTGTTGCAGGTGGGCCGCCAGGGCCCCCTGCTGCCAAACCTGCCCTCCGCCAGGCTCGCCGGTCGTCTCCTTTTGCAGTCGCTGCCGATCATGATCGTGCTGTTCGTCTTGTTTCCGCGACTGCCGGGACCGCTCTGGGCGATACCGGGCGCGCCGGGCAGCGGCACCAGCGGATTGTCCGGCTCGATGAGCCCGGGCGATATCACCGAGCTCGGTCTCTCGGATGAGATCGCATTCCGCGTCGAGTTCATGGGTCAGACACCGGCTGCATCGGAGCTCTACTGGCGCGGCCCGGTGCTGCCTCTGTTCGACGGCCGGACCTGGAACCGTCTCCAGGGAACGCGCGGAACGGTCTCCGACACGATCGAGTACCTCGGGCAGACGAGCGAATACCGGGTCATGCTCGATACTGCGGGCCGCAACTGGGCCTTTGCCATCGACATGCCCGAATCCTGGTCGACGGGAGACCGCCGCCAGTCGATTCGAATGAACAGCGAGTACCAGCTGAACGTGTTTCCGCCCGGAGCAAACCAGGGACGCCTGAGCTATACCGTCACGAGCCACTCACAATACCGCGCGGCAGAACCGCTCACCGAAAACGAAATTGCGCTGTTCACTCGTCTGCCCCCGGGCGGCAACCCGAGGACTCGCGAGCTCGTCGCAGCCTTCGCCGACGATGCCCCCGACGCCCGCACCATCGTCGAGCGCGGCCTCGATGTGTTCAGACAACCCGACTTCTTCTATACCCTGACACCACCCCCGCTGGGTGTGAACAGCGCCGACGACTTCATCTTCGAGACCAAGGAAGGTTTCTGTGAGCATTACGCCTCGGCCTTCGCCATCATGATGCGGATGGCGGGGCTTCCGGCACGGGTGGTCACCGGGTATCAGGGCGGTGAGCTCAATTCGATCGGCGATTACTACGTGATTCGTCAATCCGATGCGCATGCCTGGACCGAGGTATGGACGCCCGAGGACGGCTGGGTGCGCGTCGACCCCGTATCGGCCGTGGCCCCCGAACGCATCGCACTCGGCTCCTCGCGGACCTCGATCGACGGGCCGGCAACCGTGACGACACGCCTCGGGCGACTGCCCTGGCTGCGCCAGGCAGCGCTGGCCTGGGATGCAGTGAACACGTTCTGGGACGACCGGATCGTCGGCTACGGACCGAGACTGCAGCGCCTGCTGCTCGAGCGCCTCGGCTTCGAACGGCCCGACTGGCGTGAGCTTCTCGCATTGACCGTCGCGGCGACCGTGATTCTCATGGTGGCTCTCACAGCTTATCTTGGGCTGAAGGTTCGTGAGACGATAGTGCCGGACCCGTCGGCCCGGTGTTTCGGCCGCTTCATGCGCAAGCTTCGCCGGCTCGAGGTCGAGCCGATGCAGGCCGGTGAGACGCCGACGGCGTATGCAAGGCGCGCCGGCAACCGACTGCCCGACCAGGTCGAAGCAATCCAGAACATCACGACGGCGTATCTCTGCGCCCGCTACGAGCCCGATTCCGACGGCAAAGCGAGCGCCCAGCTGCGGGCGCTCGTCAAGGCGTTCAGGTCAGGCTATGCTCCCGCGTCGCCCTGAGCTCGATATCGGGCCAGCGTTCCTCGGTCAACCGCAAGCTCACATTACTCGGCGCCAGCAGGACGAGCTCCCCTGCATGATCCACGGCGAGATTCGCATTGAGCCGGGACTTGAACTCCTCCAGCCGCTTGGCATCGCCCGACTTGACCCATCGCGCCGTGGCAATATCGACGGCTTCGAAACTGCACTCGACGCCATATTCGCTCTTCAGCCTGAAGCTCGCGACATCGAACTGCAGCTGACCGACGGCGCCGATGATCAGGTCATTGCGCGACAGCGGTCGAAACAGCTGCGTCGCGCCCTCCTCGCAAAGCTGAGCCAGACCTTTCTGCAGCGCCTTCAGCTTCAGCGGGTCGCGCAGAACGGCGCGTCGAAACAGCTCCGGCGCGAAATTCGGAATGCCAGTAAAAGCGAGATCCTCGCCCTCGCTGAAACTGTCGCCGATGTTGATCGTGCCGTGGTTGTGCAGGCCGATGATGTCGCCGGCCCGTGCCGTCACGGCCTGCTGCCGCTCCGAAGCCATGAAGGTAATTGCCTGGCCGACCCGCACTTCCCGCCCGAGGCGGGGCTGATAGAGCTTCATGCCCTGCTCGTAACACCCCGAGCAGACCCGCATGAAAGCGATCCGGTCCCGATGCGCCGGATCCATGTTCGCTTGAATCTTGAAGACGAAGCCCGTCAACTGATCCTCGTCGGGCAACACGGTGCGCGTCGTCGTCTCGCGTGGCTGCGGGCCGGGGGCGTGCTCGACGAATGCGTCGAGCAACTGCTCGACCCCGAAGTTGTGAATCGCAGCGCCGAAAAACACCGGCGTCTGGCGGCCGGCCAGATACTCGTCCACGTCGAAATCTGCCGACGCTCCACGGATCAGCTCGACCGCCTCCGCGAGCTCGTCGACCACCTCGCCCAGTTGCTCACGCGCTTCGGCGGAATCCAGACCATCGACGACGTCGACAGCCGATAGCTCGCTGCCATCCTTGTCCTGGTACAGGTAATAGCGATCCTCGTAGATGTGGAACACGCCGCGAAAGTCCCTGCCCATGCCTACGGGCCAGGTCACGGGTGCGCACTGAATGGCGAGGACTTCCTCGATCTCGTCGAGAAGATCGAGCGGCTCGCGGCCATCACGGTCGAGCTT
>JASFSD010000036.1:0-11830 GCA_050114575.1 Gammaproteobacteria bacterium
CGATCGATTCCGAGGACTCCCCGTTCGCGCTGCGTCCGAACCTGGCACGGCTCGGCGTCCGCGTGGTCACGGCCGTTCGCTTCATTTCGGCAACGGGCGCCGAGCGCGTCTATCAGATCGAGGGCGACGCCGGCATCGTGCCTCTCGATCCACGCTGGCATCAGCCGCTGCTCCGCTTCCTGGGCCAGGGCTTCCTGCACATTCTGGATGGGGCCGATCACCTGCTGTTTCTGCTCTGCCTGGTGCTCCCCTTCTACCGCGAGATCGGAGCGCTGGTCGGCATCATCACGGCGTTCACGATTGGCCACTCGGTAACGTTGATTGCGGCGGGACTGGGGCTTGCACCTGAAGCGCTCTGGTTCCCGCCGCTCATCGAAATGCTGATCGCTGCGTCGATCCTGTACATTGCCTGCGAGAACGTCATCGCCCCGAATCGGCGGGCGCGCTGGGCCATCGCCGCCGGCTTCGGGCTCGTCCACGGCTTCGGCTTTTCGTTCGCCCTGCAGAATACGCTGCAGTTCGCCGGGACCCATGTCGTCACCTCGCTGCTGGCTTTCAACGTCGGTATCGAGCTCGGCCAGCTGCTCGTGCTGCTCATTCTCGTGCCGACGCTGGCACTCGCGTTTCGTGTCGTGCCCGAGCGCGCTACAGGCATTGTCATCGCAGCGCTCGTCGGTCATACGGCCTGGCACTGGCTGGCCGAGCGGTTCACCGTTCTCGAGAGCTTCGGCCTTTTCAACCTGTTCGCCTGATCCGGCTCAGGCGAGAGACATGTTCACGATCGGCCATTCCACTCATCCCATCGACGAGTTCATTGCTCTGCTCGAGCAACACGCGATCACCTGCGTCTGCGATGTGCGCTCCGCCCCCTACAGCCGGCGCAACCCGCAGTTCAATCGAGAGACGCTGAAAGACACGCTGCAGGCGCACGGAATCGCCTATGTCTGGCTCGGCAAAGAGCTCGGGGCGCGTACCGAGCACGCCGATTGCTATGTCGACGGCAAAGTGAGTTTCGAGCGGCTCGCCAGAGCGCCGTCATTTCGACACGGCATAGAACGGCTGATCGAAGGCGACAAGCGTTTCACGATCGCTCTCATGTGTGCCGAGAAGGAGCCCCTTGACTGCCATCGCACGATTCTCGTCGCGCGCCAGGTGGAGAAGGCCGGCATCCCGATCGAGCACATTCTCTTCGATGGCGAAACCGAGGCCCACCGACAAACGATCGACCGGCTCATCGATCGGTCCGGGCTCGAGCGGACGGACCTCTTCCTGAGCGAGTACGAAATCGTCGAGCGGGCCTATGAGCTCGGGGAAGCCACGGTCGCCTACGAAAACCCGGCACAGGCGAAAGGCGGAGCATGAGCAGCAGTCACGACGTCGAGCGCTACTACGACCGCAACACCCGGCGATTTCTGACCTTCGGCGGCGGCGCTTCGACGCACGCGATCCACCGACTGCTCTGGGGGCCGGGCGTCACGGACGTCGCGGGAGCTGCCGGCCATATCAATTACCTGCTCGAAGAAGCGATAGAGACTCAGGCAGCGGAACCCTTCCCCGTGCTGATCGATCTCGGCTGCGGTGTCGGCGGAACCCTGCTGCACTTGGCCCGCGCCCTGCCGAATGCCCGTCTGCACGGCGTGACGATCAGTCGGCGACAGGTCGAGATCGCGGAGCGCGCTACCGACGACGCGGGGGTAGGCGATCGTGTCGAGTTCCACTGCGCCGACTTCGAGTCGCTCGAGCTCGACCTCGCGGCCGACACGGTCATCGCCATCGAGTCGTTCACCCACAGCCACGCGACGGACGATTTCTTCGCTGTGACGTCACGTCATCTGAAGCCGGGTGGAATCCTGATCATCGTCGACGACTTCACGACGCGCCGTGACGACAATCTCGCCCCGGCTGAACAGCGCCTTGCTCGCGACTTCCGCGCCGGCTGGCGCGTGCCGGGACTCTGCACGACAAGCGAATGCATCGCTGTCGCCGCACGGCATGGCCTCGAAGTGACCGGTGAACGGAATCTGACCGGGCTGATCCGGCTTCGAAGGCCTAGAGACCGACTGATCGGCCTGATCGCCCCGCCAGCGGCGCGGCTCGGGCTCGCGCGCCTGCCATTTTTCGGTAATCTCATCGGCGGCAACGCCCTGCATGCCGGTCTGGTCGCAGGCCTGTTCGAGTATCGCTGGCTCAGCTTTCGTCGCGCGCCTCGACGGCATCCGGATTGAGGTCGTAGATGCCGATCGCGACGCGCTGAAACCAGCCGTAATGATTGTCGGCCAGGATCCGTCGGGCGTTCGGAATGCCCGTGCCTTCTGCCACGCGCGCCGCCTTGGTTGCACCGTTCTCGGATAGATACTTGAAGCATCGCAACGCGTCCTGGCGATACGCCGTGACCAGCCCGGGCCTCGTGGAGCCGCCGACATTGGGGTCCCCATCGCGTCGAAGAAACTCTTTCAGGAGCATAGACTTGCGACGCTTCGACTTTCTGGGCTGGTATGGCCGAGGATCGGCATGGACGTATACATGGCGATCCCGCAGGCGCACCGTGATGAGCCCGAGACCAAGCCTGCGGCAGAGCTTCAGATTTCGCTGCAGCGCCTTTCCGGAACGATTTCCCTCGCCTGCCGGCACGGCCACGTAAACATCGTCGGTGATCGCCTGCCGCTCGGTTGCCTGATGGAATAGAGACAGCGAGAAGCCCGTCTTGAGCTCGACGATGACTGGTGGCTCGTCCTCGCGGACGGCGACGACGTCGGCCCGGCCGACTTCGGCCTTGACCTCATAGCCCTGCGCCTCGAGCAGCTCCTTTATCGGCTCGTAGAGATCTGTCTCCCGCATTGCACGCGTCGGCCCCGATGACGCGGCCGCGTTCAGGGAATCGGCCCGTGCAGGACCCGGTCGCCGCTGAACGTGCCGACCCAGTACTCGCCGCCTTTGGTCAGCACCATGGTTGCATTACTGAAGGTCTCCACCACCGGCGTCTCGACGAGAATGCGGTCTTCCATCGTTTCCGGGTCGATCTCGATCGCGATCGTGGGGCGGGGACAGGCAGCCAGTATCTCGATGCTGTGTTCCGGTCCAGGCGGGCCGCCGCACTCCGGCACGTCGTTCTTCATGCCGGCCGTGAGCAGCATGCCGTCGGGGCTCATGTGCACGTTGTCGGGTGTGATCGGCAGCTGCCGCGTCGCCCCGAGAAAACGCACCGGGTTCGTGTTCGAAAACGCCACGACCGTCTGATAACCGGAGGAAGCCACGTAAATCCGGCTACCGTCAGCGGAGACTTCGATGCCGTTATTGGCCGGAAGCTCACTTCCGGCCAGGAGCGTAAATCCGTCGTCGCCCGGCGACCACCGGTAGACGCCGCCGGTCGGCTGTTTGTCGACGACAGCATCGGCAAACTCCGTGCCGGGCATGAACAACACGGTCGCCACGATTGAGCCGTCCGCGAACGATGCCACGCTGTTGGCGGCAAGGCCCTCGGGCATCGGAACGCAACCCACCCAGGTCAGCTCGGGACGCGACCCTCCGGTCTCGACCGCGAACACTTCGATGGCTTCGCGGCCACCGTGACCGACCACGTAGAGCATCGACTCGTCATCCGACACCGCGCGAATGTTGAGCCCGTGCGTCTCGAGCTCCTCGGCCGCCGGCGGCGATGCACAATCGGGATAAGTCGCAGCATCGTGGCGCGAGTCGAACCCGAGAGCCTGCCAGTCACCGTCGGCCGAATCGACGAGATAGAAGCCACCGCCGGTCGACATACCACTCGAGATGATCCAGTCCGTGCCCGGCGCGAGCACGAGATCCTCGGCATTGACCGGCCCGCAGACGAATTCGAGATCGCCGAACGGCTCGCAGCCCGCCTGGCTCCCGCCGCAGCCGGCGCCAGCCAGCATGATCAAGGCCAAAAAGAGCAATCCTCTGTGACTCGACATACGCTACCCCCCCTTGTCTTCGAGCTGCTCCGCCCTGTACTTCAGCGGTTCTCCAGCCCGGAATTGATTTCGATCGTGACGCCGCCCGGATCCGTGATCATCGCGGCCACGCCACCAAACAACAGCTCGCATTCGACGCCCTTGGCTGCGAGTTGATCACAGAACTCGCCGACGTCAGCCACGCCGATACCGGTGTGATCGAGCGTGCGTCCACGCGTCGGCGCGGGTGCAGTGTCGGCGCCCGAGAAGAACAACCTCGCGCCGGGAATCGTGCTGACGGTCATGGCGCCTTCCTGCGCCGTCTTCGCTCCGAGGATGTCTTCCCACCAGGCCCGCTGCGCATCGGGATCGGTAGCAACGAAAGCCATGGCGCGGTGGGCAATCGGCGTCGGGAGGTTCGGATCGCTGAAGAAATGCACCTCGATCCCACCCGGCAGGGTCGCGTCGAAGCGGGCGTCGCTCTCGTTGAAGAGTTCGACGCCGGCAGCGGCGAGCTTGGCCCGTGTGCCGGCAAGGTCCCTGAGATCGAATGCGATGTGATCGAGCGCGGAACCGCGCGTGCCTGCCGCAGCCTCGCCGTTCGAGAGGATCAGGAACGTCCCCGGAAACTTGACGAACTGCAGCGGCGGATTGCCTTGAAGCTCACCGCCGAGAATATCGACCCAGATTGCCGTCTGCGCGTCGATATCGGGCGCCATTATGTGATGGTGGCCCATGGTCACGCCCGCCTCGTTGAAGGGAAGCACCTGCGCGTGGCCCGTTGCCCAGAATCCGATGGAGAGACAACAGAAAACTT
This sequence comes from Gammaproteobacteria bacterium, assembly GCA_050114575.1. GTDB lineage: Bacteria > Pseudomonadota > Gammaproteobacteria > Steroidobacterales > Rariloculaceae > DATCZB01. The sequence goes on from JASFSD010000036.1 coordinate 4,732, forward strand.
GGTATTTCATAGGCCAAGGCTAACACACGAGACGGCGTATACTTTGAGGTAACAGCCGGCCCCGAGGCCGGCCAGATTGAGAGGGTATCCAACGTTGAACTGCAGACGAATACTCGCCGGCGCGACGCTGCTGGCGGCTCTGGCGGTCACCACCACCAGCGCTCAGCCCCGCGGCGGCCGCGGCGGCGGTGGCGGGAGCCCCTTCGGGAATTTCGAGCTACTGATCGAGCCGGTCGATGAGGGCATCTATCTCATCCGCAGCTCAGCGTCCGGAAGCGTTACCGTTTTCGAATCGGACGACAGCGTCCTTCTCGTCGACTCGAAGTTCGAGCGCGAGCACGACCGCTATATGGAGCTGCTGCGCACCGTGACCGACAAGCCGGTCAAGTACCTCGTCAACACGCACATTCACGGCGACCACACCGGCAGCAACATCCGCATCGAGGCGCTCGGCGCCGACATCATTGCGACCGAGAACGCCCGTCGGCGCTTAGCCGAAACGCAGGCGATGGGCCTGCCGAAGATTACTTTCGACGACCATATGCGGCTGTATTTCGGCGACCGCGTCATGGATCTTTACTGGTTCGGCCGCGGGCACACGGACGGGGATCTCGTGATTCATTTACCCGAGGAAGGCCTGGTCCTGTCCGGCGACCTGTTCGCCGGTGGTGACCCGTTCGTTCGACTGATCGACTACAACGGCGGCGGCAGCCTCATGGAGTGGTCGGATACACTCGCCAAAGTGCTCGCGCTCGATTTCGACCGCGTCATTCCGGGCCACAGCGAAGTCACGGACCGCGCACGGATGCAGGCCTACCTCGACCAGATCGTCGACATGCAGGATCTGATTCGCGAGATGCACGCAGCCGGGCGCGCGCCGCAGGACATTCAGGCGGCCGTCACGAGCGAATTCGGCGCCATGGCCTTCGTCGTCCTGCCCGGCATTCAGGATGTGATCGCCGAGCTCGAATAAACGACCGAGGTCAGCGCGGGCTGAGGCCCCGGTCGCGGCTCAGTCAGCGGGCTCGATCTTCAGCAGCGCGCCGTCGCGCTCGTCGGTGATCACGTAGAGCAGGTCGTCCGGACCCTGACGGACGTCGCGGATACGCCAGCGCTTGTCCACGAGCAGCGACTCACGGCGCTGCTCTTCCATGTTCTCGTTGAAGGCAATTCGCTCGAGCCGGCCCGAAGGCGCGATCTCGCCATAGCGGACGCCGCCAATGAAGAGGTTGCCCTGCCAGCCCGGGAAGGCATCGCCATCGTAAAACGTCATGCCCGTCACCGAGATCGACGGCACGAAGTTGACGACCGGCGGGATCATGCCCTCCATCTCGAAGCCGAAGGGCTGGTAAGGTCCGGCATAAGAGCGCCCGAGGCTCACCAGAGGCCAGCCGTAATTGCCACCGGCCTCGATGATGTTGACCTCGTCGCCGCCGTGCGGGCCCATCTCGCTTTCCCAGATCGTGCCCGTCGGCTCGTGCCAGACCAGGCTCTCGGGCGTGCGATGGCCGAGCGAGTAGATCTCGGGACGATAGCCATCGACGCCGACGAAGGGATTGTCGTCTGGAATGCTGCCATCGTCGTTATAGCGCAGAATCTTGCCCGAAAGACCCATTCTGTTCTGAGCCATCTCGCCCGGCTCGCCCCAGGTGCTGACGAGCAGCGTGCCGTCCGGGAGGAACAGCATGCGCGAGACGGTGCTCGCCCCGTCCATCGTGATGATGTCCTCGACGTCGGACAGCGCCGAGCCGTCGAAGACTCCGCGCGCAACGGTCAGAACGCGACCGGCTCGACTGCCCGGCGCGCCTTCGCCCACGGGCTTGTTGTAGACCCAATAGAGCAGGTTGTTCGCGTCGAAGTCCGGATGCAGCTTGATGTCGTGCAGGCCACTGATGAAGTTGTCCGCCTGAACCTCCGGCAGACCGCGAACCGGTCCGGACAGGACGCCGTCCTTGAAGTGTCGCAGGCGCCCGTTTCTTTCGGTGATCAGGATCGAATCGTCGGGCAGGAACTCGAGGCTCCAGGGATTCTCGAGCCCGCCGGCCAGGACGCTGACGCGGATGGGACCGGCGGCAGTCTGATACTCCCAGGGCTCGTCGGGCAAGGGTGCCGCGGCGACGCCGCGGCCGGGCTGGGCCATCGCCGGTACAGCAACAACAGCGAGCAGGAGCCCGCTCGCGACGATTCGACGAAAACTGGAATGCATGCTGGTACCCCCTCTGTCTCGCGGCGCTGAACCACGAGAAACTGTGAATTGCTTGCGATTCTACTCGATCGTACCGGCAACGCGGCGGCCGCAGCTGTGCTAGGGTCTCGGCGTTGCCTGTCGAGACTCCTGGCAAAACCCTGAGAACCAAAGTGCCGGAACCGGACCATCGCAACGTTCTGATTCGCGTGCTGGTCGTCGCGTCACTCGGCCTGCTCCTGGCGGGCTCCGTTACGCCTCTGCTCACGACCGAAAGGTTCTACTTCTTCTCGAACACCTTCTCTCTCGCCTCGGGGCTGCGGCAACTCGTTGCCAATCAGCAAATGCCGATTGCGTTCGTAATCGGACTCTTTTCCCTGTGCGTCCCCGTCGTCAAGGCTTGCGTCATCTGGCTCGCAGCGTCCGAGGCACCGCCCGGTGGGCGCCTGCTGACCCTCGCGGACCGGTTCGGCAAGTGGTCGATGCTCGAAGTGTTCATTGCTGCGCTCGTCATCGTTGCACTCAAGCTCGGCCCGGTGGTCGATGCCAGGCTGCATTACGGGGCCTACCTGCTGGCTGGCTCGGTCCTGGTCTCCGGCATCGCCTCGCAACTCCTGGTTCACGAGAGACACCCGGGGCCGCTGTTTTCTGGCCCCGTGACGCTGACGGTCGGCGCCGTCGCCGGGGCCGTTGCGGCTACGCTCCTGCTTGGGCTGCTCAACCCTGGCTTCATCCGCCTCGAGGCCTTGATCGGCACGCCGGAATCGCGCTGCATCCAGCGCGTCCTGCAACTGGATCGAGTTTATGCCACCGCAAGCAACTCGGAGGCGGACTATGCCAGTGCCCTGCGGGGCATAGAGGCGGGCGCCTGCCCCGAGGATTTTCGCGGGACATTCGCCGACTATATCGAAGCCTGGGAGCAGCTTGCGGCGCAGCCGGCCGACGCGGACGCAGAACCCGGGTGGCTCGGCCGCGCTGGCCGACGCCTCGGTCTGATCGCGACGCGCGACGACACGCTCGAGGAAATTGAACGATCCTGGGCCGAGCTTTCGCGCCTCGCGCTGGAGCACGGGGTGACTGCGCCGCCGAGGTGACCCCGGACCGGCTGCCCCTGCCCCTGCGGCTGCGGCTGCGGCTACGCGACCGGTCGGCTGCCGCTATACTCGGGGCTCGATCTTCGATCACACCGGGGGAAAACTAATGAAAAACCTCATCCGCAGCCTGGCCGTCCTGAGCCTGCTGGCCACCACCGCACCGGGTCTGGCGCAACCGCCAGGCGGCCGTCCGCCGGCGCCACCGCCGAGCCTGATCAGTTACGACCAGGCCGCCACGGCGATGGCTGCTGCCGAAGCCCATGCTCGCGAGAATGGCTGGCCGATGACGATTCGCATCGTCGATCAGAACAACAACGTGGTCATGGTGCACCGAATGCAGGATGCGAATCCGTTCACGGCCATGATCGCCGAGCGCAAGACGCTGACCGTCATCGGCAGCATGATGACTTCGGCCGAGTACGGCATGAAAGTGGAAGCCGGCGAGATCGACGAGATCGAGAACGCCGTGACCTTCGGCGGCGGCGTGCCGATCTATCTCAACGGTGAGCTCATCGGCGCGATCGCAGCCAGCGGCGCGCGGCCTGAGGAGGACGAGGAAGTCTCCAGGGCCGGTGTCGAGGCGATCGGCGGAACAATCTCGGCGGATTGAGCCGCCCCGGCTGCAGGCCCGGCGTCGCCGACGCCGGGCCGTAACCTCTGTGCTTGAAAATCTGTCACATGGCGGGCGTACGGTTGGTGCTCCAATCTCAGGACCCAGAAGAATCGTCGCCACCACCAGGAGCACAGACCATGGCCGCATTCCCGGTACCAGCATGTGATGTCCATCGAATCCTCGAAGCAGTCAGATCAGGCGAAAGTGCGGCCGAGGACCGCCTCCTGACGCTTGTCTATGCGGAACTCAGAAAGCTCACGGCACAAACCATAAAGAACCGGCATGCTGGCTTCGCACTGCAACCAAGGGATTTGGTTGGTGAAGCCTGCGTGCGAGTTGCCGAAGACGATGAGCCGGAGTATCACGCTCAGCTTTTTCGGGCGGCAGCGAAAGCGCTGCGTCGATTGCTCGTCGACCACGCCAAGACGCGGGCTGCAATGAGTCGAAACGCTTCATGCGAGCGGCTCACCCTCACCGGCCACACAGCCGAAGGCAATCGGTACGAGATCGACGTGCTCGACCTCGACCAGGCTCTACGCGACCTGCGGCCGGGCCACACGGAGCTCGCCGAGCTTGCCGAATTGCGGTATTTCGGCGGGCTCAGCACCGAAGCCTCGGCCAGGCTCCTCGATATCGGCAGCTTGACGATCGAGCGGGACTGGCTCTCGACCAGAGACTGGCTGTTCAGCCGACTGAATTAGCGCAAACCCTGCGCTCGGGATCGAATCGATCTCGAGCACTCACGGGCGACTATGACGAATGACCCGCCGGGGCTTTAGAATGCCTGTTCCATCGAGACGCGACGGGAACAACCAACAATGAACAGCCCCATGAAATACCTCGACAAGGCCCTGACCCAGCTGCGCGACCTCGGGCTGCTGCCCAACGAGCAGCAGGAAGCGCCCATCGTTGCATTGCTCGATCGCATCTCGGATCTCGACGAGGACCGCATCGTCGCCATCGCCCGCACGCTGTCACAGGCATCGCTGTTCAATGAGGTCGTTCGCGAGCAGATCTCCGGCATGGAAATCGGCGAGCGTTACGAGAAGATCACGGACGCCTTCGACTCGATCCGCAAAGACGCAAAGAACATGGTCGAGCAATTCGAAGACGGCGACATCAGCGCCTGGGAACGGCTGCACAACATCTGGGTCAAGGTTACACGCGGCGACATCGCGCATCGCTTCGAGAAGATCAAGGAGACTTACCTCGAAGTGGCGGACGATTCCCGTGAGCAGATCGAGCGTGAACGTGTGATCCTGACGGCGTACATGGATTTTCGCGGCGCGCTCAAGGAGGCCGAAGTATCGGCTTTCGAGGTGCTGGAGAAGGGAGAGGCCGGTGTCGAGAGAGCGAAGGCCGCGCTCGAAGCCGCCGTCAAAGCCGTCGAGGCGGACGACGGCTCAGATCCCGCCGCCCGCGCTCAGCTCGAGCTCAAACGTGACGAGCAGCTCCGGGCCGTGCAGACGGCCGACGAGCGCTTTCAGATCGCCAAGGATCTGTCCGACAACCTGACGGTCGGCTACAACACGTCGGAGGTCGTAATGGCCAGACTCATGCAAACGACCAACGCCAAGGACCGTGTCTACAAGCAGGCCATTTCCTTTTTCGGCACCAACGAGACAGTGCTTACGGCGCTGTCCGCCTCGTTTACAGGGCTCCACGGACTCCACGAGAGCACGCAAACGGTCGATGCGATGAAGGAAGGCGTCAGCGACAGTCTCGAAGACCTCGCCGACATCGGCGGCAAGGTACAGGAAGCGGCACTCGAGGCGGGCTATGGGCCGACCATTCGCGCCGAGGCCGTCAAGAAACTCGTCGAATCGGTCGTCAACTACCAGACCCGCTCCCGCGAGATCATCGAAGAGATGCGCTCGCTTGCCACCAAGAACGCGAACGATATTCGCGACGCGGTCGAGGACGGCAAGCGCCGCCTGGCGCGGTTGGTCGAGCAGGGCGAAGCCGTGCCGCTTACCCTGCCTGCCGAGGGCGAGAGCTGAGCCGGACTGCCGACAACCGCCGTCACGCGCCCCCTTCGAGCCCGTACTCAGAATGAGCGCTAACCCGGTCGCGACGAAGCCGCCGCTCGACGAGGTCATGCTCGCGATGGACATCGTCGACACGCTCAGGCACCGCGAGCGAATCGTCGAACGCGCGCTGTCGGCCGACGAGCGTGATCGCGAGCTCGTCGAGCGCCTGCGGGAAATCTACGCCGGCCAGGGAATCGAGGTTTCCGATGCCATCATCGAGCGCGGTGTGCGCGATCTGCGCGAAGACCGCTTCGTCTACACACCGCCCAAACCATCGCTGAAACGCTGGCTGGCCAGACGCTATGTCGGCCGCGACAAGTGGAAGATGCCCGTGGTTTTCGCGGCCATCGTTGCCCTGTTGCTGTTCTCGAGCTACCAGGTCTTCATTCGCGGACCCGAGATCGCCGCGATCGAGGCGCTGCCGCGGCAAATCGAAGAGACCTATATCGCCGTGGCAGAGCTGGCCGAAGCATCCGAGATCGACACGCGCGCCGAATCCATGCGCAACGGCGGCCGCTACGCGCTGCAGAACGGTGACATCGAGGCCGCGCGCACGGCGCTCGCTGATCTCGAAGAGCTCTACTCGGGCCTGAGCCTGGAGTACGAGCTGCGGGTACTGTCGCGGCCGGGTGAGCTCTCCGGCGTCTGGCGCGTACCTGCCTCCAACCCGGGTGCCCAGAACTTCTATCTGATCGTCGAGGCCATCGATCCCGACGGCGACCGCGTGCCCATGACAGTCGTCAACGAGGAGACCGGCGTATCCCACCGCGTCACGCGCTGGGGCCAGCGCGTCGAGGAGGCGACCTTTCAGGCCGTCGCCGAGGACAAGCAGGACGACGGCATCATTCAGAGTGCGGTTATCGGCGAGAAGCGGCCCGGCGTGCTCGAAGCGGACCTCGGCCCCGGCGTACTCGACGGCGCGATCACGGACTGGTAGCGGAGTCGAGCAACGATGGCTGCCATGAGCGGAAGAAAGGCGCTGAAGGAGCTCGACTCGTTCCTCGCCAAAGCGCGCAAGGTGCTCGCCGCAGTCGACTATCAATACGGTGGCGCCCGCGACGCGCTGGCCCGACTCGAGACACGGCGAGTCCGGGTCTATGCCGAGCTTGCAAGACTCAGACTGCTTGCGATCGAGCAGGGCGATCTGCCGCAGGCACTCGACGTGGCCGAGCGGGAG
>JASFSD010000037.1:0-11829 GCA_050114575.1 Gammaproteobacteria bacterium
CTGCCGGCAACCCGGGACATCGGCGCAAACCCGTCGAATGCGTGAAACGCTCCGGGGTAGACCCTGAGCTCGACAGTCGAGCCCGCTGCACTCAATCGCTCGGCGTAGGCGATGTTCTCGAACATCAGCATGTCCGCCGTGCCGACGGCGATGAATGTATCGGGCAGATTCTTGAGATCGGTTGCTCTGGCGGGGGCCGCATACTCCGAGACGTCGGCCGTGCCTTCTTTGCCTCCGAGGTAGGCGTTCCAGCCGATGCGGTTGTTCTCGCGGGTCCAGAACAGGTTCTCCGGCACCGTGTCGCTGACTGGCTCGATATTCGTATCGTCCAGGGCCGGATAAATCAGCAGTTGAAACATCGGCGCGACGCCGCCGCGATCGCGGCTGAGCAGTGCGAGGCCTGCGGCAAGCCCGCCGCCCGCACTGGCGCCGCCGATGGCGATCCGGTCGATGTCGATGCCGAGCGTCTGCGCATTGCTGCCGAGCCACTGCAGGACGGCATAGCAGTCCTCGAGAGGCTCCGGATAGGGGTGCTCCGGCGCGAGCCGATAATTCAGTGAGACGATGACGCAGCCGACGTCCCTGGCGGTCTGCCGGGCCATCTGGTCGTCCATCTCGATGCTGCCGATGACGAAGCCGCCCGGATGCATCCAGAGCAGTGCCGGCAATGGTTCGGCGACGTCACTCGGCCGATAGACGCGCACCGCGATATCGGAATCGGCTTCCGGCTGGGGTGCCGTGAGGTCGGTCACCTCGACCCCTGGAATCGGCGGCGCCTCGGCGTTCACGGCGGCCAGCATGCCGTCGACCATGGCCCTGGTGCCGGGAATGTCGCTCAGATCGAAGCCGCCCCCGGTTGCCTCCAGCAGATTTCGCAGTGGCTCGACGAGCTCCGGATCGAGGCGGTCAAATGGATCCACGCATATTCCCCCTGAGGCATTGCTAATCCAGGGCCACGAATGATGCCTCAGGTTCAGTGAGGCGACAACGCGGCGAGCCTGGTTCGCCGAGCGCCGGCGGCGCTATGCTTCCGGGTCAGGGGGACCAATGAAGCTCGACGCCGACGTTTTGCCCGTAGCGGGGTTCACCTCGCTCTATATCGCTGTGGCGGCGGTTGCTGCCGTCGGCGTCGGCAACGGCGAGTTTCTGTTCTACATCGTCGTCATGCTGGTGCTCATGCTCGTCGTCTGGCTCGTGCATCGGTCGGTGTCGCTGACCACGCCAGTGCTCTGGGCACTGAGCTTCTGGGGCTTGGCTCACATGGCCGGCGGTCTCGTCCCGGTGCCGGGTTCGCTGCCCATCGACGGCTCGATCCGCGTGCTCTACTCGTTGTGGTTGATTCCCGAGCGATTGAAATACGATCAGGTGGTGCACACCTACGGTTTCGGCGTCGCGACCTGGGTCTGCTGGCAGGGCATCCGCGCGGCGATTCGACGTCGCGGCGGCGAGGCCGTCCCGACCGCCGGCCTCATGGTGCTTGCGGCGGCGGCCGGCATGGGCCTCGGCGCCCTCAATGAAGTCATCGAGTTCGCGGCGACCATGCTCATGGCCGAGACCAATGTCGGCGGCTACGTCAACACCGGCTGGGATCTGGTCGCCAATTTCGTCGGTGCGGCCGGAGCCGCGCTGATCATCAGGATGCGGGGGGGTATGATTCGAGAATGAACACAATTCGGCGCTTCGGGTTCCGGCGCACACACTGCGGAATCCTGCTCGCGGCGGTGAGCCTCGGGGTGACGACTGTGAGCCAGGCGCACCACGGCTTCGGCCAGTTCGATCGCTCGCTCCCGCTCGAGATCGAGGGTGTCATCACCGGCATCGATTTCGTCAATCCGCACGCATATCTGAATCTCGACGTCGCAACCGCGGACGGAGAAACGATGGCGATGCGCTGCGAGATGCGCGCGGCGACACTGATGCGCCGTTCGGGCTGGTCGGAGGAGATGTTCGTCATCGGAGCCGAGGCCAGGATCGAAGGCTTCGGTCATCGCACGGATCCGACGGCGTGCTACCTCGAAGACATCACCATTGGCGATGCGCCGGGGTTCAACCGCAACGATCAATTCGAGACCGATTCGGGCGTCGATCTGTCCAATCGGCCGCTCCGTCTGGCTTCGGGCGAGCTAAACATCTCCGGTGACTGGGCTCAGGAGCAGTACGTCATCGCGGTACCGCCGGACGGACGCGGCGGCAACCTCGTACCGAAGAGCATGAAACCCGGGATCGAGTCGGGTGAGCTGTCGATGGCGGACGTGCCGCCTTCGGGCTGGGGCCCGCGCCCGGTTACGTTCACCGAGCGCGGTCAGGCCGAGGCCGACGCATTCCGGATGTGGTCGACCGAAGACAACCCGCGTCTTCGCTGTCAGCCGACCAGCATCGTTTTCGACTGGACGTTCGACGGCGCGGTCAATCGTATTACCCAGGCCGGTGACCGTATCGTGATCAACTACGGTCTCTACAGCTTCGAGCGCGTGATTCACATGAATCTGGCTGAGCATCCCGACGGCATCGAGCCGAGCTATTCCGGACACTCGATCGGGCGCTGGGAGGGGGACGTGCTCGTCGTCGACACGATCGGATTTCAGCCGGGCGTCATCGCCCCGCCGGTCAGGAACTCCGCTCAGCTGCACATCGTCGAGCGGTTCTCGCTCGACCCCGAGACGCTCGAGCTGCGCCGCGATTTCGTTGCTGAAGACCCGGTCTATTACACCGATCAATACGTCGGTTACGACGTCGTGCTGCCGGCGGACGTGCCCTATGTGGCGCATCGCTGCGACGAGCTCGCGCCCGAGTTCATCGAGGGGCAGTGATCAGCTCGCGACTTCCTTCCAGCGGAAGAACCGGATAGCCAGAGTCAGGCTGATCGCGAGCCAGACGAAGAGCCCGATCAGCGTCGGAATCTGGGCGGCGATCGAGACGCCGTTGACGATGACCTCGCGCACGCTCGAGACCACGAAGCTCAGCGGCAGCAGCTTCGCGATCGGCTGCAGCATTTCGGGCATTGCGTCGATCGAAAAGAAGACGCCTGAAAGGAACATCTGCGGCAGTGTAACGAGGTTGCCGAGCAGCATGATGGCCTGCTGCGTTTTCGCGAGACTGCCCATCCAGAAACCGAGGCTCAGGAAGATCGACGAGCCGAGCACGATCAGGCCGAGGAGCTCCAGGACGTTGCCCTCCACCGGTACACCGAGCACCATGACGGCGACGGCGAGCAGAAAGCTGACCTGAACCACTGTGATGACGAGGCGCGACATCACGAGACCGCCGATGAAGTGTCCGGCCTTGATCGGGGTCACGAACAGACGTTTCAGGATGCCTTTGCGCCGAAACTCGACGATGTTGTACCCGCTGCCGGCGATGCTGATCTGCATGATCGTCAGCGCAAGCAGGCCCGGCACCAGAAAGTCGATGTAGCGCTGCGAGCGGGCCTGCACGTCGACCACCGTCAACGGAAACAGCGGCTCGATGTTACGGACGTTGCGCTCGACGTCGAGCAGCGTCTGTTCGACGAGAGGCGTCAGCATCGCGGTCTGGCGTGCCTGCGCCGCGTCGACGAGCATGGTCAGGTCGGCCGCACTCTGGCCATCGAATTGCGCGGGAAGAATCAGCGCAAGAGCGAGATCGCCGGCGACGACCTGCTCCCGCAGCTCGTCCTCGTCGCCCAGATTGATGTTGAACAGCTCGCTGCTCTGCAAGGCGTCGATGAAGCGTTCGCTGAAGCCGTTGCCGGCATTGTCGACGATTCCGACCTCGATCGGGTCGTCGCCGCCGCTGCTCGCGATCCCGAAGATGACCATGAAAGTAATCGGGAAGAACAGCGTGAAGAAAATTGCCTGCCGATCCCGCGAGAAGATCTTCAGCAGGGTCCTGGCCATTGTCAGAGTGGAGCTCACTTCGCCTACTCCCTGAGCGCGTGGCCGGTCAGAGTGAGGAAGACATCCTCGAGGTTGCCGTGCAGCCGCGCCTCGGGCGGCTCAGGCGCATGCTCGAGAATCAGGCTCTCGGGCGTGCCTTCGGCAATCACCCTGCCGTGATCCATGATTGCTATGCGGCCGCACAGATGCTCGGCTTCTTCCATGTTGTGGGTCGTCAGCACAATGGTCATTCCCGCCGAGTTCAATTCCTCGACCAGCCGCCAGAGATTCCGTTTGGCCTGCGGGTCCAGCCCCGTCGTCGGCTCGTCGAGAAACAGCACCTTGGGCTCGTTGACCAGGGCGCTCGCGATCGAGAAACGCTGCTTCTGGCCGCCCGACAGCGCGGCGGGCTTCGCGTCCGCCTTGTCTTCGAGGTCCACCCGGGACAGCAGCGTCTTCGGATCCTCCTCGCGGTCGAACAGGCGACTGAAAAGCTGCAGGAGGTCCGCGAGAGTCAGATGGTCGAAATACTCATTCGCCTGCAGCTGCACGCCGATGAGTTCCTTCACCCGATTGGGTTCTCTGGTCACACTGATGCCGTCGACGAAAGCATCGCCGGAATCGATGTCGGTCAGGCCTTCGATCATCTCGAGCGTGGTCGTCTTGCCGGCACCATTCGGCCCCAGGATGCCGAAGACCTCACCCGCCTCGATTGCAAGGGTGACGCCGTCGACGGCTGGAAACGTCTCATTTCTGCTGCCCGGCTTCGGGTACCGCTTGACCAGAGATTTTGCTTCTACGATCGGCATCCCATTGTCTCGGCAGGTCGCGGTTCGCCATGCAAGCCACGGCGCCGCTATTATTCAAAAGAGAATCCGGGGGGGTGATTATGCTGTTCCGCCTTGTCGTTGTCTCGACATTTCTCTGGGCAGGTCTCGCTCCGGCTCAGGAGGATTGGGCTCGAATCGGTCGTTACGCCGATGCGAACGCGGCGCCGGCGACGAACGCGATGATTCAGGGCAACCTCGCGTCGATGGCCGAGATCGCGGCCGAGAACGATATTCGCGTCGTGCTGTCTTCGATTCTGCCGACCGACGGCTGCGCGCGCACGACCAGCAGCCGGCGAAACCGTAGCTGCGACTGATTACCGGTGTCCGGGCCGGGATCGTCGTGACAGCAAGATCCGGCTCGACGCGCCGCTTCCGGCGCGGCAATCTAAAAGCATGTCCGACTACGATCGCATAGCCGGCGCCATCGACTACATCGTGGCCCACGCGGGATCCCAACCCGGGCTCGCCGACATTGCCGCCAGCGCCGACCTCAGCCCCTACCATTTTCAGCGCCTGTTCGCGCGCTGGGCCGGTGTGACCCCGAAGCGGTTTCTGCAGGTCATCACCGTGGAGCGCGCCAAAGAGCTTCTTCTGGACAGCCGGCTGCCGCTGCTCGGCGCGAGCGAGAGTCTCGGCTTGAGCAGCTCGTCGAGATTGCACGATCATTTCGTCAGGCTCGAAGCCGTCACTCCCGGCGAGTTCAGGAGCGGTGGCACCGGCCTCACGATTCGTCACGGTGAGGCACCGAGCCCGTTCGGCCGTGTCTTCGTCGCGTCGACGGCTCGAGGCATCTGCTCGCTCGCGTTCGTCGACGAGGCGCCCGAAGGCACCGCGCTCGGCGACGTCGCCTCGGGCTGGCCCAACGCTCGGCTGGTGCGCGACGATGCAGCCGCCGGGTCGATCGTAGAGCGTGTTTTCAGTCGCTCCGGCGATCAGGACGGGCCGCTGTCCATTCACGTCGCGGGCACGAATTTTCAGGTCTCGGTATGGCGCGCGCTGCTCGCGATACCGGCGGGGCGGCTGGCTTCGTATAAAGATGTGGCCCGAGCCATAGGTAAGCCCCGCGCCATGCGCGCCGTCGGTGCTGCCGTTGGCGCCAACCCTTGTGCCTTCCTGATTCCGTGTCACCGGGTCATTCGCAGCAACGGCGAAGTCGGCGGCTATCGCTGGGGTCTGACGCGCAAGCAGGCCATTCATGCCTGGGAAGCTGCGGCATCTGACGGTATCCTGCCGGAATGCTGAAGCGCGACTTGATTATTGCCGCGGCCGTTCTCGCGCTGCCCGGCGTGGCGGCGGCACAGAACCGCGCCTCGCCGCCGCTCGGTTCCCTGCCGCGCATCGTCTTCTCGGCCGACTACCAGATCCTCGTGACCGAGCTCGCGGGCGGCCTGCAGAACCCCTGGAGCATGCAGTTCCTGCCGGACGGCGACATCCTGATCACCGAGCGTCCCGGCCGTCTCAGAGTCCTGCGCGATGGCGTGCTCGATCCCGAGCCGGTCACGGGCGTTCCCGAGGTTCGCCGAACCGTGCTCGGCGGGTTGCTCGACGTGCTGCTGCATCCTGATTTCGAGCGCAACAGAACGCTCTACCTGAGCTACGCCAAGTCGGTCGACGACGGGTTCTCGACCACGGCCGTTGCCAGGGCCGTCTTCGACGGTTCCAGGCTGAACGAAGTCGAGGAAATCTTCGTCGCCAACACGCGCAGCCAATCTCCAACGAACTTTGGCGGCCGGATGGTCTTCGGACAGGACGGCAAACTTTACCTCACGGTCGGCGAGCGCCAGGAGCAGGATCGTGCCCAGGACACGATGGATCACGGCGGCTCTGTCCTGCGCCTCAACGAAGACGGTTCCGTGCCCGACGACAACCCGTTCGTCGGCGAGCCGGGTTTCCTTCCGGAAATCTACAGCTACGGGCACCGCAGCCCGCAGGGGCTGGCCGTGCATCCGGAGACGGGCGAGATCTGGGAGAACGAGCACGGCCCGCTCGGCGGAGACGAAATCAACGTGCTCGTGCCGGGCGGGAATTTCGGCTGGCCGCTCGTTTCCTTCGGCCTCGACTACACGGGCGAGCAGATCACAGACACCGGACTGACCGCGCTCGAAGGGCTCGAGCCGCCGCTCGTGTACTGGGTTCCGTCCATTGCGGTATCGGGCCTCAGCTTCTATGCCGGAGAGCCGTTTGCCGTCTGGCAGGGCAACGCGCTGGTCGGCGCACTGATGCGCGGGCGTGTCCGGGCGACCGGGCATTTTCAGCGTCTGACCTTCGAGAACGGCCGCGCGATCACGCGCGAGCCGATCCTGCTCGAGCTCAGGCAGCGGATTCGAGACGTTCGGCCCGGGCCGGACGGACTGATCTATGTATTAACAGATGAGAATCCCGGCGTCCTGCTCCGGCTCGAGCCGGTTCAATAACGCCGAATCGATACAGGGGGAAGACAGCATGACAACCGAAAACGAGCCGAAGCCGTCCGAGACATCAACCCGCCGCGATCTGCTCTCGGCCGCCGGCAAAGCCGCCGCCGTCGGTGTGACTGCCGGCGTTGCCGGGACCGCCGCGTCGCCGGCAGCGGCGCAGGGCAACGTCGGGCAGGAGTGCATGACCATCGTCTATCGGTATGCGCCCGATGCGCGCTTCGATTTCGATTACTACGAGTCGACGCACATGCCGCTGATCATGGAGAAGTATGGCGACTCGATCAGCGGCTTTGAGCTGCGCCGCGGGCAGGCGGCCTCCGACGGCTCGTCGCCGCCCCCATATATCGCGACGATCACGATCTGGATCGCGGATCCCGTGGCGTTCGATGCCGCCGCGGCAGAGCATCAGGCCGGCATTCGGGCCGACGTCGACAAGTTCACCAACGCCGAGCTCATCGCCCAGCGCGATCGGATCGTCGCCTATTCGACGTCGTGACCTGACGTGGCCGACGGCCTACTCGCCGTCGACCGACAGCGCGATCAATACGTTGCCAGGCATGCCGCCGCCGTTGGGGTAGCCCGAGTTCAGGTAGAGGATGCCGTTGGCAACGGTCGGGCCCGCGCCGTCGATCGCTCCACCTGAGGCGGCAACGCCGTTGACTGTGTCGAAGGAACGTACCGAGTCGAACTCCCAGAGAATCGAACCGTCCTCCGTCGAATAGGCTCGGAGGTGCCCGGTCATCGAGCCCGCGAACGCGACGCCGTCGATGACGGTGACGGCTCCGGGTTGAGCCGGGCTGCAGCGCACGCGGTCACCGCAGGCCTTGGGCGGCGCGAACCATCGCAGCGAGCCGTCATCGAGGTCTAGCGCAACCACGCCGCCGCCGATCTCGGGGTCGGCTTCCGTGGCCCAGGAATGCTGGACGGGGATGCGGCGCACATCCGAGATCGCGACGTAGAGCTTGTCGCCATCGGTGGCCGAGCCCCACTGCACGCCGCCCATCGACCCACCGAGGCCGACCCGTGTCTGCCAGACGATGGCGCCGTCGCGATCCGGGTCGAGCGCGTGGACGACTCCTGACTTCTGGCCGGCGACGAGCAGGCTGCGGCCGTCGCCGCGGTCTATCAGCATCGGTGATGCGGAGAAATCGAAATCCGGTGCCGTCAGATTGGCGCAGTTGGTCGTGTCCTCGAGCCGGCAGGCCGCCGTCCAGGCATCGCCGGGCGTCATCTGCTGCGACCAGACGATGCGTCCCGTATCGAGATCCATCGCGATGAAAGCGTCGCTCATGTCGCTGGCCGGGTTGCTGTAGTTGTTGCCGGTCGTGACGTAGACGAGATTGCGCTCGGGATCGACCGCGGGGCTCGACCAGATCGGTGCGCCGGAGGGGCCCCAGAGCTGCGTGCCAATTGCGTTTCTCTCGCGCTGCGTCGGCTCGTCGACGGTGTAGGTTTTCCAGAGCACCCGGCCGGTCGCGGCATCGAGCGCCGAGAGGCTGCCGCGGAATCGGCAGCATTCGTAGTCGGGCGAGGCGGCGGCGCCTTCTTCGCCGGATCCGGCCGCGACCAGCACCTTGCCGTCGTGGTACACCGTCGAACCGGAGACATGGGCGACGGGAAAATCGTCCACCTCGGTCTGCCAGAGGACTTCTCCGCTGGCCGCATCGACGGCGTAGGCATTCGCAGTGCCGTCGCCGAAGAAGACCGCTTCGCGCGTGACACCTTCATGCTCGATCTCGGCGATGGTCATTGGGCTGCGCACGGATGCGCCGACGTCGAGAAACCAGTGGACACAGCCGGTCTCCGCATCGAGCGAATAGACCCCGCCGCCGAGGCTGCCGAGGAACAGGCGGCCGTTCGCGATCGTCGGTGGCGAGTAGGCGCGAGTGTCTCCGGGGAATCCGAAGGCCCATTTCACATCGAGCCGCCGCACCGATTCCGGCGTCAGTCCCGCCCGGTCGCGCGGCTGGTAACGATGATTGCCGAGGCCCGTTCCTCCCCAGCCCTGCCAGTCCGGCGCCCCCGCTCGGAACGTTCCGGCATCGCGGCACATCGCCGAGCTCGGCGGGACACGGCTGAAATCCGCGAGTGACTGACCGGACAGGAACTCGCTGATATCGCGGCGCTGGTCGGTGGACAGCGTGACCGCCATGCTGACCATGACGCCGCGCTCGAGCGCGTACAGAATCCGGTCGGGCGCCATCAGCGCGAGGGTTGCGCGGTCCGGTGCTCGATCCAGGCCCGCGTCGTGACAGACGGCGCAGTTGGTTTCGTAGATGGACGCACCATTCTGGGCCAGAGCAGGCAGAGCGAGGCTCAAAGCCAACCCCGCCAGCAGAAGTCTTCCCATGATCGATTCCCCCCTTGAGTCCTTAGCGCACTGTATGCGGGCAAAAAACAGGCGGCTACGATACCGCAGCCGCCTGTTGAAATCGCGCATCGTCGGCTGGCTTAATCGCCGATAGAAATCGTTTTCGTCAGCGTGCCGGTCACGGCATATTCTGCCTGCGAGTCCGAGCTCTGGCCAAGTAGTAGCCCGTGAAGCCGACGTTCCAGGTGGAATTCTCACCGCCGCCCTCGTAGCCTAAATGGACGTCGTACTCGAGACCGTCCTTGAGGTGTGTGCCCCAGGTGCCAAGATAAAAGCCGCTCTGCGTCGTGATGTCGATGCCGCCGAATGCTGCCGACTCCGCCTGATAAACGCCGCGGAAAATATCGTCCGACATGATGCCGACGTTGGCCGTTGCGTCGGCGAATGCCGTTCCGCTGGCCATGGCTGAAAGCGACGCAATCGCGCACGCCCGTAGCTTAGTGATTCTTGCTGTCCCTTGTGGTTAACAATGTACACAACTCTGAGGCATTCACACCCCAACGGACGTGAACCTCAGCACCAGCGCGACACAGGATCGATACCGACTCGCAGAGGAGTCGATTTCAAAGATATTGTTGTTGTTTGTCCCCCTCCAGACCGGCGGATCTTACTGCCGTCATTCGTGCATCAGCAAGCAGCTACCGGCCCGGATGCGACGTTGGATTTCCGGCTTCAAAGAAAGGTCGAAAATGGAGTGTTGGCTCGAATTGCGGATAGAATCAGCGCTGTCATGAGTCGAACAGCCATCCGCGTTTCTGGACGCAGTTCCGCCGCTCGGGCGGGCCGATTTTTCGGCACTTTCTTGCTCATGCTCGCGTTTGCACTGCAGCCGGTCAGGGCCGAGCTGCCCGATTCGATCGAGCGTGCTCTCGCCGGGCTCGGGGTCGATTCCGAGGACGTCAGCATCCTCGTCAGGCGCCTCGATTCGTCTGAGCCGATCCTGAGTCATCATCCCGAGGTGCCGCGCAATCCCGCCTCGGTCATGAAGCTCGTCACGACCTGGTCCGGCCTGGAGTTGCTCGGCCCTGCGTATACGTGGCCGACCGAGGTCTACTTCGACGGTGGCTTCGATGGCAGCAGACTCTACGGAGATCTCGCCATCAAGGGTCATGGCGATCCGTTTCTGGTGATCGAAGAATTCTGGAAACTGCTGCGTGCCGTGCGGCGCCTGGGTTTGCACGAGATCGAAGGCGATCTGCTGCTCGACGACAGCTATTTCGAGATTCCGCCGGAGGATCCGGGCGCCTTCGACGGCCAGCCCTACCGCACCTACAACGTGGTTCCCAACGCTTTGCTCGTCAACTTCAAGGCGGTACGGTTCTTTTTTCTGGCCGACCCCAGGCAAAGACGCGTCCTGCTTTCTTCGGACCCGGAGCTGCCGAACCTGACACTCAGAAATCGCATCAACCTCGTGGACGGTCCGTGCCGCGGATATCAGGCGGGCATCAGCTTCAATGTCGACGACCCGGACGCCATGTCGCGGATCATTTTCGAAGGCGACTTTCCGGCCCGCTGCAACAACTACAGCCTGAGCCGAACGGTGCTGCAGCACGATACCTACGTGCACGGGCTGTTCCGGTCATTGTGGGGCGAGCTCGGCGGCTCCCTCGAGGGTGGGCTCCGCAAGGGGCCCGTGCCGGAACAAGCCAGCCGCGTGCTCACCTGGCAATCGCCGCCGCTGGCGGAGGTGATTCGCAGCATCAACAAGAACAGCAACAACGTCATGACGCGCCAGCTGCTTCTGACCATAGCCGCCGAGCATGCCGGCGTTCCGGGAACGGAGCTGAACGGTGTTGCCATCATCCACGAGTTCCTGCGCGAACGCGGTTTGCATGACGGCTCGCTCCGGATGACGAACGGTGCCGGGCTGTCGAGGGACAGCCGGGTTTCGGCTCGCATGCTGGTCGATATGCTGGCGGCCGCCGCGAGCTCGGCCTACGCTCCCGAGTTTCTGGCTTCGCTGTCGATCGCAGGTATCGACGGAACGACGAGAAATCGGTTCGATTCGGCGGATTCGGGCAACGGCGTAATGCACGTCAAGACCGGCCGCCTGGACCATGTCTCAGCGCTCGCGGGTTTCGCGCACGGCGATGACGACGCGACTTACGTCCTTGCCATCATGATGAACGCAACCGACGCGCACAGGGGCCTCGGGCAGGAGCTCGAAGAAGCCGTCATGCGCTGGCTGCACTCACAGATCTGAGACCCGCGCATCAGGAGGGGTCAGAGCCCTTTGGCGCGAGAAGAACGGGCTCGATCACGTACTGCCATTGGCGAGACACGCCGTGAAGCCATCCATGGCGGCTCCGCGCGCGCATCCCTGCGCGCGAGGGTCTCGCCAATGGCAGTACGCGCTC
>JASFSD010000038.1:0-11777 GCA_050114575.1 Gammaproteobacteria bacterium
ATCGTGAAGGCCGTCATGGCGCGGCTGATCCTGAGCACGTTGCGATCGAGATGTTCCTGGCTGATCTCGGCATGCAGCCGCGGTGCGATGCTGCGACGATAGATGTCGTTGGCGAAGACCTGCGAGGTCGAGATGACGAGGCCATCGGCCGTTGACATGATCGCCGACAGCACGCCGACCCCGAGCAGGGCTGCGATCCAGGTCGGGAAGATCTCGATGAAGAGGGCGGGCAGCGCGCTGTTGGCGCCGGTGGACCCGAACAGCTCGTCACCGAGGGCAACCCGCGCCGTCATCCCGCCGAGCGTGATTGCCGGCAGCACGATCCCGAAAGTAAACGCCATCGCAATGAAACGGTTGCGCGACTTCTCGTCCTTGAGCGCCCAGAGCTTGTTGCCGATGTGCGGCAGAAGCCCGAGCGGAATGTGGGCGATGGTGACGGTGACGGCGGCCCAGAGCGATGCCGTCGTGTTCGCTGCCGGGTTGAAGGTGTCGAGCAGGGCCGGGTCTTCGGCCCTCAGACCCTCGATCAGGTTGTCGAAACTGCCCGCGCCGACACCGAGGAAAAACATGACACCGATCGCAACGGCCAGGGCGACCATGAGAAAGCCCTGCACACCGTCGGTCAGTATGTCGGCATGCGCGCCGCCGAGCGTGACGTAGGCGAGCAGCACGAAAGTCGTGATGACCAATGCCCAGATCTGCGGCAGCCCGAGCATCATTTCGAACATGACGAGCCCCGAAACCAGCTGGCTCGCGAGATAGAACAGCAGAATCAGCGAGAAGACCGCTGCCGAGAGCCGAATGCCTTCGGACTGGAATCGCTCGCCGAGAAACTCCGGAATCGATCGGGCCCCCGCGGCATTGCCGTAGCGCCCGATGGTTCGCTGGCAGATCAGGACGCCGATATAAATGCCGAGCGGATAGCAGAACGCGATCCACAGCGTCGACATGCCGTATTGATAGGTCAGGCCCGGCAGGCCCAGAAAAGTCGCGCCGCTGGCTGCCGTCGAGGCAAAAGCCAGTGCCAGCAGCAACGGGCCGTAGCCGCGGCGTGCCGTGGCAAAGTCGTCGGCCCCCGACACTCGCCGGCTCCCGATGTAGCCGAAACTGAGCATGCCGGCGATATAAAGGACCAGGAAGGTCCACGACCAGGCGTAAAGTCCCATCCGCTCGTCTCTCTCCCTTGAGGCGCGCGTATCATGCCTCGCAAGACTGCCGGTGAGAAGGCCTGATGGGATTCTGCCCACAAACTTCTCAGACAAAATTTGTGGGAAGTTTTGATTTGCAATAACCGGTGCGCTCTAGTATCTTGCGCGCCGTATCGAATGGTCGGGGGGAGCCTTAAGATGCAATCCGAGGCGGCCTCCCTGCTGCGAGATATCGAGTCATTCTGCCGGCGTGCCGGCATTGCCGAGTCGACTTTTGGCCGTGAGGCCGTGAACGACGGTAAACTGTGCAGCCGCCTGCGAAGCGGCCGCAACATTACGCTCGATACGGCGGCGAGAATCAGGCGGTACATGGCGAGTTTCAATCCTGATGCGTCGTCCGAGGCCGGCGTCAGTCCGGTGTCGGGACCAGCGGAAGAACAAGAGGGGAGTAAGGCGATGGCTGCCAGACCCACGTCGGCAAAAAAGAAAACCAAGAAGAAATCAGCAACCCGATCCAAGAAGACGTCCGCTAAGACTTCCGCAGCGAAGTCCGGGACGGTGGACGATCGGCCGTTTCGTTTTTACGACAACCGGCAGAAGTACCTGGCCTTCGTCAATACGACGAACGAGAAGCGCAAGGTCGCCGAGCGTGCGGCCAAGGAACTCGCCCTGTTGCGGCCGACACCGCCGGCACTCAAGGTCTTCGATGCCGGCATGGGTGACGGCACCGTCATCAGCCACGTCATGCGGGCCATGCATCAGCGGTTCCCGACAATGCCCTACCTGATAGTAGGCAAGGAAATCAGCCTCGAGGACGTGCGCCTCTCGCTCGAGAAACTGCCCGATCGGTTCATGGAGCATCCGGCAAGCTGCATTGTCATCACCAATCTCTATTACGCCGAAGCGCCCTGGCTCCGACCGCGGAGCGTCAAGAGCGCTGCTGCCCTCAACTGGCGCGAGGTCGGGCTCGAGGGCGATTCGTCGCACTCTTTCGCCGAACAGCTCGCCGACCTCGACAACTTCCTCGTCGATGGATGGCAGGTCCGGTCGAGCGAAAAGACAGGCAATCCCATGTACGTTCGTCCGTCCGTGCTGGTCCTATACCGCAAGGACCACGCGTTCCTGATGGACAGCGTCATCCCGAAGCAGGGCAGCTTTGCTGCGAATTATGATTTCGCACTCGCCTCGCAGCCGTGGCGGGCCCGGATGAGCGCCGAGTTCAAGGTGCAGAAGGTCCTCGCGCCGATCGTTCAGTCGCTGGCGCCTTCGGGACGCATGCTGGTCGTGCAGTCCTGCGGCGACGACCCTGCGCTCGAACTCGTGCACAAGGTCTGGCCACAGGAGCAGCCGTTCAAGGTCAATCGGCATGAGCTCGTCCGCGTCCTCAAGCAGGAGCTCGGGCACAGCGCGCGCAATTACAATTTTGTCACCGGTTCGGATTCTAAATCGATCTTCCGGTATGAAATGCACACGCTCCCCAGCGAGGTCCAGCAGAGTATCGGGACGTCGACGCTGTTCGCCGCCTGGAACGCCTCCATTTACGTCAATCAGATAGAAGATGAGCGGCTCGAGCCGGTGCTCGCGAACAACGACTATCTGGGCTATACGGCCGAGATACTCAAGAAGCACAAGGGCCTGTGGTTCAATGACGAGAGCTTCGTGGTCTCACGCAAGCACTAGATCCAATAACGAGAGCAGCAAATGGAAGCGGCAATGGAGCAGACTCAGCATCTTTCCGGCAACGAGCTGTTGAGCCACGTGCAGACCTTCGTCGACGATTATTCGATCGAGACGACGACGCACGACGAGGCCAAGTTCGACGAAATTTCAGCCGAGCTTCGGCCTGGCACAAGAGTCTACGTCGCCCACGTTCCCGGTACGCCGATCGACGACGTCGTCAGCCTTGCGCTTCGGTTCAAGGACGCAGGATTTACGCCGGTGCCACACATCATCGCGCGCAAGCTCTCCAGTGCCGAGCAGCTCGAGGGGGCGCTGAAGCGATTGCAGGCAGGCGGCGTGGATCAGGCGTTGTGCATCGCCGGCGATATCGCGGTCGACGACAACGCGTTCGACAGCAGCCTCGAAGTGCTCCAGACCGGCCTCTTCGGCGAGTGCAAGTTCGCCGAGGTCGGCGTTGCGGCGCATCCGGAAGGCAGCGCCGCGATCGGGGAGGCGCGTGTCGCCGAGGCATTGGCGGGTAAAGCCGAGTTCGCGAAGACGGCTCCGTTCAAGCTGCGCTTCGTGTCGCAGTTCGGATTCGACGCGAGGCCCTTTTTCGACTGGGAGCGCGAGACCAGCGCCCAGGGCATCGATCTGCCGATTCACGTCGGTCTCGCTGGCCCGGCTTCGCTGAAGCAGCTTGCGCGTTTTGCCGTCGTCTGCGGCGTCGGCGCATCGGCGCGGATGCTCAAGAGCCGGACTTCGGCCACTGCGAACCTTCTCAAGAGCAAGGCGCCAGACGATCTGGTTGTCGAGTTCGCACGGCACCAGGCAGCGAATCCGGCGACGCGAATCAGGAGCCCGCACATCTTTGCTTTCGGCGGCGTCGCCAAGTCTGCGCGCTGGATCAATGCCGTTCGTGACGGGCGGATCAAGTTCAATAGACGGGAAACGGGATTCGACGTTGTCTAGCGCAACCGGACGTTTCGGAACTGAGTTGAGAGAAATCAAACAGCAGGGGTAATCATGAGCAATTCATATCTATTTACGTCGGAGTCCGTATCGGAGGGGCATCCGGACAAGATGGCCGATCAGGTCTCGGATGCGATCCTGGACGCGATCATTGCGCAGGACGAAGGCAGTCGCGTCGCCTGCGAGACGCTGACCAAGACGGGTCTCGTGATGGTGGCCGGCGAGATCACGACCAACGCTCAGATCGAGGTCGAGGAGATCGTTCGGGACGTGGTGCTCGATATCGGTTACGACCATTCCGACAAGGGCTTCGACGGCAATACCTGCGCCGTGCTCAACGGTCTCGGCAAGCAGTCTCGCGACATCGCCCGCGGCGTCGATCGCAAGGCGCCTGAGAATCAGGGTGCCGGTGACCAGGGCCTGATGTTCGGTTACGCGACCAAAGAGACGCCAACGCTGATGCCGGCGCCGATCATCTACTCGCATCTTCTGCTGGAGAAGCACGCGAAGCTGCGCAAGACCGGCAAGCTCGACTTTGCCCGGCCGGATGCCAAGAGCCAGCTGACCTTCCGCTACGAGAACGACAAGCCGGTGGGTATCGAGGCCGTCGTGCTTTCGACGCAGCACTCGGCCGACATCAGTCTCAAGGATCTCAAGGAAGCGATCATGGAGCTTGTGATCAAGCCCGTGTTGCCGAAGAAGTGGATCTCGAACCGCACCAAGTACCACATCAATCCGACCGGGCGCTTCGTCGTCGGCGGCCCGATGGGCGACTGCGGCCTGACCGGGCGCAAGATCATCGTCGATACCTATGGCGGCATGGCGCGCCACGGCGGCGGCGCCTTCTCCGGCAAGGATCCGTCCAAAGTCGATCGCTCGGCCGCCTATGCCGCGCGTTACGTTGCCAAGAACGTCGTTGCGGCTGGTCTCGCCGATCGCTGCGAGGTCCAGGTGTCGTATGCAATCGGTGTCGCCAAGCCGACTTCGGTTACGGTCGAGACCTTCGGCACGAACAAGGTGCCCGAAGAGAAGATCGTAAAGGCAGTCAACGCCAACTTCGATCTCCGGCCCTATGGCATCGTCAAGATGCTCGACCTGCTGAAGCCCATCTATCGCAAGACGGCTTCCTACGGCCATTTCGGTCGCAAGGAGTTCAGCTGGGAGAAAACCGACCGTGCGGCGGCACTCAAGTCTGCCTGCAAGTAGCTGAGAAGAGGGGTCAGAGCCCGGGCTCTGACCCCACTCGGGAAACGGGGTGCAGCCCCGTTTTCCATTAAAGGGGTCTCATCGGAATAGAACCGACCCCGTTTTGGAGAGTTGAATGACAGCGCTGATCTGCGGCTCCGCTGCTTACGACAACATCATGGTCTTCGAGGATTCGTTCAAGAATCACATCCTGCCGGACAAGATTCACATATTGAACGTCGCTTTCCTCGTGCCGCGGTTACGTCGCGAGTTCGGCGGATGCGCCACCAATATTGCCTATAACATGAAGCTGCTCGGCGACGACCCTCTGCCGATGGCGACCGTCGGCCAGGACTTCGCTCCCTACGCGGAATGGTTGTCGCAGAAGGGAGTCCGTCAGGATCACATCACGGTGCTGGGCGATGTTTTCACGGCCCAGGCGTTCATCACCACCGATCTCGACGACAATCAGATTACGGCGTTTCACCCCGGGGCGATGAACTTCGCCGAGACCAACAAGGTGACCGACGCCGAGGGAGTTTCCGTGGGCATGGTGTCGCCCGACGGCAGGACTGGAATGATCGAGCACGCGGCGCAATTTGCCGAGGCCGGTATTCCGTTCATCTTCGACCCGGGTCAGGGCCTGCCGATGTTCGATGGCGACGACCTCAAGCGCTTTGTCGACCAGTGTACCTGGGTCACGGTCAACGACTACGAATGGCAGCTGCTCAAAGACCGAACGGGCTGGGATGTGGCCGATATCACGTCGCGCACCGAGGCCCTGATAGTAACTCGTGGCGGTGAAGGATCACTGATCCACACCAAGGACGGTGTGCACGAAATTCCGACGGCAAAGCCGAAGGCGGTCGAAGACCCGACCGGCTGTGGTGATGCCTATCGCGCGGGCCTGCTGCACGGCCTCCTCAACGAGATGGATTGGGAGACCACCGGTCGGATTGCGAGCCTTATGGGTGCAATCAAGATCGAGCAGCATGGAACCCAGAATCACTCATTCACTATCGACGAATTCAAGAAGCGGTTCAGTGCCGCTTTCGATCGCTCAATTTAGAACCAGGAGTATTTGAGAATGGCAACGAAGAAGAAGGCAGCTCGTCGGAAGAAGGCTGACTATTTCGTCAAGGACATCAAGCTGGCGGCGGAAGGTCGCAAGGAACTCGAGCTAGCCGAGCAGGAGATGCCGGGACTGATGGCGACCCGGGAAGAGTATGGTCCTGCCCAGCCGCTGAAGGGTGCCCGGATCACGGGTTCGCTGCACATGACGATTCAGACGGCCGTCCTGATCGAGACGCTGGAGGCGCTGGGCGCGAAGATCCGCTGGGCCAGCTGCAACATCTACTCGACCCAGGATCACGCCGCTGCGGCCATCGCCGCGAACGGCACGCCGGTCTTCGCCTACAAGGGCGAGACCCTGAAGGAATACTGGGAGTTCATCGACCGCACGCTCGACTGGGGCAACAGCAAGGGCCCCAACATGATTCTCGACGACGGTGGTGACGCCACGCTGTTCGTGCATCTGGCAACCCAGGCGCTCAAGGAGCCGAAAGTGCTCGACAAGAAGCCGGGCAGCGAAGAGGAGAAGATCCTCTATGCTCAAGTCAAGAAGTCGCTGAAGGCCGACCGCAAGCGCTTCGAAGGCATGGCGGCGGAGATCCGCGGCGTGTCCGAGGAGACCACGACGGGCGTGCATCGTCTCTACCAGATGGCGAAGAAGGACGAGCTCCTGTTTCCGGCCATCAACGTCAACGACTCGGTGACGAAGTCCAAGTTCGATAATCTGTACGGCTGTCGCCACTCGCTCGTCGACGCGATCAACCGCGCCACGGACGTCATGCTCGCCGGCAAGATCGCCGTCGTGGCGGGCTACGGTGACGTCGGCAAGGGTTCCGCCCAGTCTCTGCGGGCCCAGTCGGCTCGCGTCATCGTGACCGAGGTCGACCCGATCTGCGCGTTGCAGGCGGCGATGGAAGGCTACGACGTCATGACCATGGAAGAGGCCTGCAAGATCGGTGATGTGTTCGTTACCACGACGGGCTGCGTCGACGTCATTACCGAAAGACACATGCTGCAGATGAAGGACAAAGCGATCGTCTGCAACATCGGCCATTTCGACAACGAAATCCAGGTCGAGAAGATGAAGAAGTACAAGTGGACCAGCATCAAGCCTCAGGTCGATCAGATTCACACCAAGAAGGACAAGAGCATCATTCTGCTCGCCGAGGGCCGCCTGGTGAATCTCGGTTGTGCAACCGGTCATCCGAGCTTCGTCATGTCCTCGAGCTTCACGAACCAGACGCTCGCGCAGATCGAGCTGTTCAACAAGCACTATCCTCTCGGCGTGCACGTGTTGCCGAAGCATCTGGACGAGAAGGTGGCCGCGCTGCATCTGGACAAGGTCGGAGCCAAGCTCTCCAAGCTGTCCAGGCGCCAGGCGAGCTATCTCGGTGTCCCGGTCAACGGCCCGTACAAGCCGGATCACTACCGCTACTGATCGGGAAGGGGTCAGAGCCCTTTTGGCAAAAGGGCTCTGACCCCGTCTGTCTTCAATGAGCCTGACAGAAATGGGGTCTGACCCCCTTTTCCTTCCGTTAACCTGGAGTCGTCATGGACGCTGATATCACAATTGCGCGCAACGCAAAGCTCGAAAAAGTCATGGAGCTCGCTCAGGACAAGCTCGGTATAGCCCCTGACGATCTCGAGCCCTATGGCCACTACAAAGCCAAGGTGTCGAAGCAACTGGTCGATTCGCTCAAGGACAAGCCGGACGGCAAGCTGGTCCTGGTAACGGCCATCACGCCGACACCGGCGGGCGAGGGCAAGACCACGACGACGATCGGGCTGGCCGACGCGATGAACAGCATCGGCAAGAAGACCATGGTCTGCGTACGCGAGCCTTCGCTCGGTCCCTGCTTCGGCATGAAAGGCGGCGGCGCCGGGGGCGGCTATGCGCAGGTTGCGCCGATGGACGATATCAATCTCCATTTCACCGGCGACTTTCACGCCATCAGCGCCGCGCACAATCTGCTTGCCGCGCTGGTCGACAACCACATCCACCAGGGTAACGATCTCGGCTTCGACGTCCGCCGGCCGATGTGGCGCCGTGTCGTCGACATGAACGACCGGGCATTGCGCAATGTCGTCGTAGGCCTCGGCGGTGTCGCGGGCGGCTATCCGCGAGAAACGGGCTACGACATCACGGTGGCGTCGGAAATCATGGCCATTCTCTGCCTGGCCACGTCGCTGCAGGATCTCAAAGAACGGTTCAGCAAGATCATCGTCGGCTACACGCGTGCCCGTAAGCCGATCCTCGCGGGCGACCTGAACGCGCAGGGCTCGATGGCCGTGCTGATGAAAGACGCCGTCAATCCGAATCTGGTGCAGACGCTCGAGCAGACGCCTACCTTCGTCCATGGCGGTCCGTTTGCCAATATTGCGCATGGCTGTAATTCGGCTCTGGCTACCAAGACGGCGCTGAAGCTTGCCGATTACGTCATCACCGAGGCCGGTTTCGGCGCCGACCTCGGCGCCGAGAAGTTCCTCGATATCAAGTGCCGTCTGACCGGGCTTCGGCCGTCGGCCGTCGTCCTCGTGGCGACGATTCGCGCCCTCAAGTATTCCGGAGGCGTCGAGCTTGCCGATCTCAACAATGAGAACGTCGATGCGCTGCTCAAAGGCTGCGCCAACGTGGACCGTCACGTCGACAACCTCAGGACCCACTACGGGCTGCCGGTCGTCGTCGCCGTGAATCGCTTCCACAGCGATACCGACGCCGAGATCGACGCGCTGATCAAGCACATGGCCGACCAGGGTGTCGAGGCC
Organism: Gammaproteobacteria bacterium; assembly: GCA_050114575.1. GTDB lineage: Bacteria > Pseudomonadota > Gammaproteobacteria > Steroidobacterales > Rariloculaceae > DATCZB01. The sequence continues at coordinate 8,802 of JASFSD010000038.1, forward strand.
GTCATGGCGGAGCATTTCGCCAAGGGTGGGGCCAAAGGGGCCGTCGAGCTCGCCGAGGTCGTGACTCGCACGGTCGACGGCAACCCCGATCCGAGTCTGAGCTTCGCCTACGAGGATGGCGACTCGCTGTGGGAGAAACTCGAGAAGATCGCCAAGAAGATCTATCACGCGAGTGCGGTCACGGCGACGGCGGCGGTTCGAAACAAGATCCGCAACTTCGAGAAAGAGGGCTACGGCCACTTCCCGGTCTGCGTCGCCAAGACCCAGTATTCGTTTTCCACCGACCCGGCCCTCAGGGGCGCTCCCAGTGGGCACACGTTCAATGTTCGGGACGTCTATGTCTCGGCCGGTGCCGGCTTCATGGTCGCGCTGTCAGGCGACATCATGACGATGCCCGGGCTGCCGAAAGTGCCGGCAGCCAACTCGATCGACATCGACGAGAACGGTGACATCGTGGGCTTGTCTTAGCCGATCCCCCCTCGGTCAGAGCCGCCGAGTCGCCTCAGAAAAAAGCGGCCCCGAATCGGGGCCGCGATAGCAAGCGATTTCGAGACCTGCTTCGAGTGTCTCGACGGAGCCCGCAATCTTGCCGGCTCCACGGAGCGAGCGGGTCGTCAGCCTCCCAGGGCCGCCATGATGGCTTCCTTGTGCTTGGCCACGAACTCCTCGTACGTCTGCAGAGCGGGATTCAGCTTGCGCGTGGTGTCGAGGTCGCGCAGACCGAGCACCTGCTCCTCGAAGTCGCGATAGACCTGGAACATGTTGCCCAGCTCGTCCGCACCCGGGAACCCGAAGCCGCGGTAGGTATCGGCATCGACGGCGTTGTAGGTGATGGATCCGACGCCCAGTACCTTGGTCAGGGTCTCGCCCATCTGCTCGATCGTCAGCGCCTCGCCGTAAATGCCGACGGTCTTGCCGATGTACTCGTCGCCGGCCTTGAAGATGCCGTAGGCGACTTTGCCGATGTCCTCGGCGGCGATGCCGACGAGCTTGGCGTTACCCATCGGAAATGCCCAGCTCAGCGAGCCGTCCTCACCCTTCTGCGGGGCAAGGCCGAACAAATAAAGGTTGTCCCAGTAGTACGACGTGATGAGACGGGTCAGGGGCAGGCCCTCGAAGAAGGCGTCTGCCTCGGCCTTCGCATCGAAGTGCGGCACTCGATACTTTTCCTGCAGCATCGGCATGCGCTCGTCGTCGGCCGACATCAGCTTGCGCGTGTCTTCGAGCGTTGACCAGACCACGTGATGCACACCGGCCGCTTTGGCGGCTTCGGCGATGTTCTTAGCCTGCTCTTTTTCCTTTTCTCCGGAGAAGTGTTCCCAGAAATTCGTGACGGCGTAGACGCCGTGAGCGCCCGCGAAGGCCTGCTTCAAGCTCTCCACGTCGTCGAGGTCGGCCTTGACGACCTCGGCGCCCTTGCTGGCGAGCTCGGTCGCCTTGTCCTTGGAAGGGTCTCGCGTGATTGCCCGGCAGGCAAAGCCGCCGTCGGGGTCTTCGAGAATGGCGCGACACAGACCGCCACCCTGCGATCCGGTTGCTCCCAATACTGCAATGGTTTTCTTTTCGGCCATGGTGTTTTCCTTGAATTAAGACATGTATACCGGCAATGGTGACGAGCCGGCGCAAAGGCCGGCTCGTCGTGAGTCGCGAGGCAGCGCCAGGTCAGCCGGCGCCGATCTCCTTGCGGACAATCGCTGCGCCTTCAGCCAGAGCGGCGAGCTTCATCTGGGCAATCATGCGGGCCAGCGGCTTGAGGCCGCAGTCCGTGCTCAGCGTGACCTGCTCTGGATCCAGGTGCTTGAGAGCTTTCCTCGCGCGGTCGGCTACGACATCCGGCGTCTCCAGCATCTGGGTGCGGATATCGAGCACACCAACCTGCACGCCCTTGTCTTTCGGGCAATTGGCCAGGAACTCGATTCCGTCCATATCGCGGTTGGCGTAGTCGAGCACGAATTCGTCGACGCCTTCCGTACCCCACAGATGCGGCAGCACAGTCTGATACCCCTGCGGGAAGTTGGCGCTGAGAATGTCGTTGCCCCAGGCGTTGCCGAAGCAGAAGTGCCAGCCGATCTTGGCGTCGACACCGTCGCACATCATCTCGATGCTCTCGCGAATCCACTTGTAGTCGTTCTCGTCGTTCGTGAACAGCGGCAGCCATGCGCCGAGGTCCTCGATCTGGAGATATGTGGCACCGAGCGAGACCAGTTCCTTCATCTCCTGATTGAAGATGGGCACCATGGCCATGGTCAGATCTTTCGGCGACTTGTAGTGCGAGGTCTCATTGAAATAGACGTGCCAGGCGAGGTTGGCCGGACCGGCGCCGATCGAGACTTTGACTGGAACATTGGCGGCTCCGCTGGAGATCTTGTACAGATCACCCCAGCGCAGAGTCGAGGGCGCGCTGTCGACCGGGCCGTTGTTGATGACGCCGCCCCAGTCGTCGAGGAGAGTGCCGCCCTGGCTCGGATCTGCTCCCTGGGTCGACGGGTGCGGGTTGCGGGTATGCTCGAAGCCCGGAATGCGCTCGTACAGGTACCAGCAGAACGAACCGATAACGCCGACGTAGTCGTCGTACCACATGTTGCCGTCGGTCACGATGTCGAGACCGGCTTCCTCCTGGTCACGAATGACCGTGGCAACCGCGTCGTTGAATTCTTCCTCGTAGTTGTGTTCCTTGAAGGCAACACGAATGTCCCGGCCTAGAAGTTGCCGAGTGAACCATGAGGGTCGAGGATAGGACCCAACCATGGTCGTGGGCAGGATCGTGTCTACGACTTGTCTTGGCATTCTGGATATCTCCCTGGTCTTTTTGTTTGTCCGGTGCCCCCAGCATCCGGAGAGCCGGGAGTATAACGTTTACGCGCAGGAAATTGGGGTCGGTCGCCGTTTCGGGTTGCACGGATGGCGCACGGATGGGGCACGGATGGGGTCAGAGCCCTTTCACGAGCAAGGGCTCTGACCCCATCCGCTGCTCTC